>NZ_JBSFRU010000057.1:0-23912 GCF_053589395.1 Nocardia sp. NPDC003345 | reverse complement strand
GGCGGGTATCGCCGCGGGGATCAAGGCCGGCGGTAGACCCGATCTGGCGCTGGTGTTCAACGAAGGCCCCGAGTACGCCGCGACCGGAGTCTTCACGAGTAACAAGGTCAAGGCCGCGCCGGTGCTGTGGTCGCAGCAGGTCCTGAAATCCGGACGGCTGCGCGCGGTGCTGCTCAACTCCGGTGGTGCCAACGCCTGCACCGGGCCGCTGGGCTTCCAGGACACCCACCGCACCGCGGAGGAACTGGCGACCGCCCTGAGCAACTGGGGTACCGAGACCGGCGCCGGAGAGGTCGCGATCTGCTCCACCGGCCTGATCGGCGACCGCTTGCCGATGGACAAACTGCTGCCCGGTGTCACCGAGATCGTGCGCGAGATGGGCGGCGGGATGTCGGGGGGCAGCGATGCCGCGCACGCCATCATGACCACCGATACCGTGCCGAAAGAGGCCTCCCTGCATCACGGCGGGAAGTGGAACGTCGGCGGTATGGCCAAGGGCGCGGGCATGCTGGCACCGTCGCTGGCCACCATGCTGGTGGTGCTCACCACCGACGCGGTAGCGACCGCCGACCAGCTCGACAGTGCGCTGCGCAAGGCCACCCGGCTGACCTTCGACCGGCTCGACGTGGACGGTTCCATGTCCACCAACGACACCGTCCTGCTACTGGCCAACGGCGCCAGCGAGGTCGCGCCCACCCAGGACGAACTCGACGCCGCGGTCCTGGCGGTCTGTGACGATCTGGCCGGGCAGTTGATGGCGGACGCCGAAGGTGTCACCAAGCGGGTCCTGGTGACCGTTCGAGGCGCCCGCAGCGAGGACGACGCCCTGGTCGCGGCCCGTGTCATCGCGCGCGACAGTCTCGTCAAAACCGCCATGTTCGGTTCCGACCCGAACTGGGGCCGGGTGCTGGCGGCGGTCGGCACCGCTCCCATCGATCTCGACCCGGACCTGATCTCGGTATCGTTCAACGGCTCGCCGGTCTGTATCGACGGGATGGGTGCCCCGGGCGCGCGCGAGGTGGATCTGAGCGGGGCCGATATCGCGGTGGTGGTGGATCTGCGGCTCGGCGACGGTACCGCCACCGTGCGCACCACCGATCTGTCGTACGGCTACGTCGAAGAGAACTCGGCCTACAGCTCATGACCGAGGCGATCCACGAACTGTCCGCGCTGGACAAGGCCCATATCCTCGCCGGTGCGCTGCCGTGGCTGCAGAAGTTCCGGGACAAGGTGGTGGTCGTCAAGTACGGCGGTAACGCCATGATCGACGACGGCCTCAAGCGGGCCTTCGCCGCCGATATGGCCTTCCTGCGGACTGTCGGTGTGCATCCGGTGGTGGTGCACGGCGGCGGGCCGCAGATCTCCGCCATGCTGAACCGCCTCGGGCTGACCGGTGAGTTCCGCGGGGGCTTCCGGGTCACCACACCCGAGGTGATGGATGTGGTGCGGATGGTGCTGTTCGGGCAGGTCGGCCGGGAACTGGTCGGGTTGATCAACGCGCACGGGCCGTACGCGGTCGGGATCTCCGGCGAGGACGCCCGCCTGTTCACCGCGACCCGCCGCACCGTCGTCGTCGACGGCGCGGCCACCGATATCGGCCTGGTCGGCGATGTCACCGATGTGCATCCGGATTCGGTACTGGATCTCATTCGCGCCGGCCGGATCCCGGTGGTGTCGACCATCGCCCCGGACGCCGACGGTGTGGTGCACAACATCAACGCCGATACCGCCGCCGCCGCGCTGGCGGAGGGGATCGGTGCGGAGAAGCTGGTGGTGCTCACCGATGTCGAGGGGCTCTACACGAACTGGCCGGACCGGTCGTCGCTGACCAGCGTGATCGATACCGACGCGCTGGCCGAGCTGCTGCCGTCGCTGGACGCGGGCATGGTGCCCAAAATGGAGGCATGTCTGCGCGCCGTCCGGGGCGGGGTCCCGGGTGCGCATGTCATCGACGGCCGGGTGCCGCATTCGGTATTGCTGGAACTTTTCACCGGGGAGGGCATCGGGACGATGGTCACACCGCCGGCGGACGAGAAAGACGGAGGCAGAGCATGAACACTGCGGAACTGCGGCAACGGTGGTCGGACGTGATGATGCGCAACTACGCCACTCCGGAGGTGATGCTGACCCGGGGTACCGGCGCGGTGGTCTACGACGCGGACGGCAACCGCTATGTCGATTTCGTGGGCGGTATCGCCGTCAACAGCCTGGGGCACGCGCACCAGGCGATCCTGGGCGCGGTGATGGACCAGCTCGGGACTCTCGGGCACGTATCGAACCTGTACGGCAGCGAGCCGGTCATCGAGCTCGCCGAACGGCTGCTCGCGCATTTCGGCGACGGCGAGGGCCGCGCGTTCTTCTGCAACTCCGGCACCGAGGCCAACGAGGCCGCGTTCAAATTGGCGCGGCTGACCGGCCGCCGCAAGATCATCGCCTGCGACGAGGCCTTCCACGGCCGCACCATGGGTGCGCTCGCGCTCACCGGCCAGCCGTCCAAGCGGGCCCCGTTCGAACCCATGCCGCCGGGGGTGGTGCACATCCCCTACGGTGACGCCCGGATTCTGGAAAAGGCGGTCGACTCCGATACCGCCGCGGTCTTCCTGGAGCCGATGCTGGGCGAAAGCGGCGTGGTGGTCCCGCCGATGGACTATCTGGTCCGCGCCCGCGAGATCACCGCCCGCCACGGCGCGCTGCTGATCCTGGACGAGGTGCAGACCGGTATCGGCCGGACCGGGAAGATGTTCGGCCACCAGTCCTTCGGTATCACTCCCGATGTCATGACCCTGGCCAAGGGGCTGGGCGCCGGACTCCCGATCGGTGCCGTGCTGGCCACCGGGCACGCGGCCGAACTGTTCACCCCGGGTCTGCACGGCACCACCTTCGGCGGTAACCCGGTCTGCGCGGCCGCCGCGCTGGCGGTGCTGCGCACCATCGAGGAGGAGGGCCTGCTCGAACACGTCGAACAGGTGGGCAAGCGTCTGAGCGACGGGATCGCGGTGCTCGAACATCCACTGATCTCGGAGGTGCGGGGAGCCGGTCTGCTGATCGGTATCGAACTCACGCATCCGGTGGCGCCGCGCGTCGAGGCCCGGGCGCGGGCCGCCGGGTATCTGGTGAATCCCGCCAAACCGGATGTGATCCGGCTGGCGCCGCCGCTGATTCTCACCGAGACCCAGGCCGACAATCTGGTGCTGGATCTTCCGGTGATCCTCGACGATGTCCTGGCCGAAACGAAAGGAACCCGGGGATGACCACCTCGATCCGGCCGGACACCGCTGTCCGGCATTTCCTGCGCGACGACGATCTCAGCCCGGCCGAACAGGCCGAAGTGCTGGCGTTGGCCGCCGAACTCAAGAAGAATCCGTTCTCGCGCCGCCCGCTCGAGGGGCCGCGCGGGGTGGGCGTGATCTTCGACAAGAACTCCACCCGCACCCGATTCTCCTTCGAACTGGGTATCGCCCAGCTCGGCGGGCACGCGGTGGTGGTGGACGGGCAGACCACCCAGCTGGGCCGCGACGAAACCCTCGCCGATACCGGCCGGGTGCTCTCCCGCTACGTCGACGCCGTCGTCTGGCGCACCTTCGGCCAGCAGCGGCTCGAGGAGATGGCCGCGGGCGCCTCGATACCGGTGGTCAACGCGTTGTCCGACGAGTTCCATCCCTGCCAGGTACTGGCGGATCTGCTCACCATCACCGAGCACAAGGGCGGGCTGAAAGGGCTGCGGCTGGCCTACTTCGGTGACGGCGCCAACAATATGGCGCACTCGCTGCTGCTCGGCGGGGTCACGGCCGGACTGCATGTGCGGATCGCCGCCCCGGCCGGTTTCCTGCCCGCACCGGAGGTCGTCGTGGCCGCGCGGGCGCGCGCCGCCGAAACCGGCGGTACCGTCACCGTCACCGAGGATCCGGGCGCCGCGGCAGCCGACGCCGACGTCCTGGTCACCGACACCTGGACCTCGATGGGCCAGGAGGGCGACGGCCTGGACCGGGTCGCCCCCTTCCGGCCCTATCAGGTGAACGCCGCCCTGCTGGCCCGCGCGGCCGCCGACGCGGTGGTGCTGCACTGTCTGCCCGCCCATCGCGGCGAGGAGATCACCGACGAGGTGATCGACGGGCCGCGCAGCCTGGTGTGGGACGAGGCGGAGAACCGGTTGCACGCGCAGAAGGCGCTGCTGGTGTGGTTGCTGGACCGTAAGGGCGCGCACCGGCGATGAGTGAGGCTCGTATCCATGCCACCGGCCCGGTCACCGCGGCCACCCGGGCCGGACGTCAGTCCCGGATCATCGCACTGCTGGCCGCCCATCCGGTCCGCAGCCAGACCGAACTGGCCGGCCTACTCGCCGCCGAGGGTATCGAGACCACTCAGGCGACCCTGTCGCGTGATCTGGACGAGCTGGGCGCGGTCAAACTGCGCGCGGCCGACGGCGGCGCGGGTGTCTATATCGTCCCCGAGGACGGCAGCCCCGTCCGCGGGGTCACCGGCGGTACCGGGCGGCTGGCGAAACTCCTCGGCGATCTGCTGGTCTCCACCGATTCCAGCGGCAATATCGCGGTGCTGCGCACTCCGCCCGGCGCCGCGCATTTCCTGGCCAGCGCCCTGGACCGCGCCGCGCTGCCCTATATCGTCGGCACCATCGCGGGCGACGACACCATCGCGGTGATCGCGCGCGAACCGCTCACCGGCGCCGAGGTCGCGGCGAAAATCGAGCAGCTCGCCTGAAACCGCGCGGCCGGGCACGGCACGGAACCGGCTCGCGGCGGGCTTTCGGGTCCGGTCAGCCGGTCGCGGCGGTGGGAACGAACTGCGCCGGCGGCCGTCCGACGATGGTGTTCGTCGGATCGGGGCCCGGCCCGGGCGCCGATCGGGCGGTATGCGGCAGCTCCCGGGGGCCGGGGGGCAGCTCGGGCGTCGCCAGCCAGGCCGGTTCGGCGGCCTGGATCTCCAGACCCACCGCGATGAGTTCCGCGTCACCCCAGATCCGGCCGCCGAGCTGGACACCGAAGGGCATCCCGGTGGCGCCGGACAGGCCGGCGGGCAGCGAGAGGGCCGGAGCGCCGGCATAGTTCGCCCAGGTCACCGGAAGCGGGGGTTCCGTGAGATTCTGGACGACCTCGTCGCGTCCGCGGCGATCGGTGGTGACCGTGGGCGCCACGATCACATCGAGTGCGTGATCGGCCAGCAGGCGGTTGTAGTCGTGTTGATACCGGAGCCGCTGCTGCTCGAACGCGAAGTATTCCTGGATGGGCGCGGCCAGGCTGGCCAGCGCCGGCGCGAGCGCCGCCGCCGACTCCGGCCGGTACAGACCGAGCCGGTCGGACCACTGCCGGTGGTAGAGGCCCGCTTCCAGGCCGTCGCCCAATGGTGAACTCGGTACCGGCGGCAGGGCGATATCGACCAGTTGCCCGCCCAGCCCGGTGATGACCCCGAGGAACTGCGACATCAGTGCGCCCAGGGCGCCCGGCAGCCCGTTCGCCGTGGGCCGATCCACGCCGAAACGTTTCCCCGCGAGTGGTTTCCGGTCTCCGGAGGCGGCTGTCGGATAACCGGACGATGGGACCGCGACCGCCGTGGCGGTCGACGGATCGTGCGGATCGTGACCGCTGAGCGCGGACATGACCAGCGCGGCGTCGGCGAGGCTGCGGCCCATGGCGCCGACATGATCGCGGGACGCGGTCGCCGGTATCACCCCGAAATTGCTGACCTGACCGAAGGTCGGTTTGATCGCGCTGACCCCGGCGCGCGCGGCCGGCACCCGGATCGAGCCTCCGGTATCGGTGCCCAGGGCGATCGGGCCGAAGCCGGCGGCCACGACCGCGGCGCTGCCGCCGGAGGAGCCGCCGATGACCGCCGAGGCATCCCACGGATTGCCGACCTGTGGACAGGTCATGCCGAGCGCGAACTCGTCGGTATGCGCATGGCCCAGCAGGACCATGCCCTGATCCCGCAGCCGTCGATAGGCGGTCGCGTCGCCGGCGGCGATATTTCCGGCCAGGACCCGGCTCGAGGCCGTGAGCGGTAGCCCCGCGACCGCGAACATATCCTTCAGCGCGAAGGGCAACCCGCACAGCAGTGGTGCGTCACCGGCGGCCAGCCGCTGTCCCGCCTGCTCGGCCTGCTCACCGGCAACATCGGGATAGGTCCGCACCCAGGCGTTGATCGGCCCGTCGAAGGCCGCACTGCGACGCAGGCAGGCGTCGAGGAGTTCCCGCGGGTGCAGACGCCGGGCCTGGAGGAGCGCTACCGCCTCGAGCGCCGTCAGCAGCGCCGGGTCGGTGGCGGTGATCCGCGCGGGATCGGGCAGGGGCGGGGGAGTCGCGCGGCCGAGTAGCGGTGGCGCCACCAACGCCGCGACGAGTCCGGCGCCGGATGCCCGGACGAAGGCTCGCCGGGACAGGCGCGCGGTCACCGCGCACCGGACCGGTCGTGCCGGTCCACACCATGCCGGTGATCTGCTGCGGGGCCGGCGTCGGCGGTCGTACCGTCGTGGCCCTCGGCGGGTTCGGGAGATCCCACAAGTCGCACCCGCGCAACTGTAGTAGGAAACCTGGGCGCCGAATTACCCAGGGCGGCGGTGATCTTGCCCGATTACGGCGGCGATCAGTGGTTGTTCACCAGTTCCTGCAGGAGCGGTGTCATGAGGTCCAGGCCGAGGGTTCCGACGGTCAGAGCGGCGTTTCCCAGGGTTACGACGATCACGCCGATGGTGTCGTAGTTGTCCATCGCCCATTGCTGCAAGGTCTGCACTGTCTCACTCCTCTCCGATTCACGAGCGCGAGTGGTGTGACCAGCGTCTCATAATCGGAGCCGGTCGCCAACGGTTGATCCTTCACTCGAACCGCCGGGCCGACTATCGTTCGCGCAGGTGATGGCGCCCGAACACCCCGGTTATGAATGAGATTGCATCATCGTGCATAATCATTTGCAGCGGCGGCGCAAGCCGAACCGGCAACGGGCCAGCATACTGCTGGAGACCACCGCCGAACCCGGCCGCCGAGCGCGGGTCCGCGAACGCGGCAGACAGACGAACAGCAGTAGTCCCGCGACCATCAGCGGACTCACGACACGTAATCCGAGGAGCACCAGAACATGTCCGATCGCGTCGTACTCGCCTACTCCGGTGGGCTGGACACCTCCGTGGCCATCAGCTGGATCGGCAAGGAGACCGGCGCCGAGGTCGTGGCCGTGGCCATCGACCTGGGGCAGGGCGGCGAGGATATGAACGTGGTGCGTCAGCGCGCCCTCGACTGCGGCGCGGTGGAGGCGGTCGTGGTCGACGCCCGCGACGAGTTCGCCGACGAATACTGCCTGCCCACCATTCAGGCCAATGCCCTCTACCAGGCCGAATATCCGCTGGTCTCGGCGATCAGCCGGCCGCTGATCGTCAAACACCTGGTGGAGGCCGCGAAGTTCCACGGCGCGTCCACCGTCGCGCACGGCTGCACCGGTAAGGGCAACGATCAGGTCCGGTTCGAGGTCGGCATCGGCGCGCTGGCCCCCGACCTGAACGTGATCGCCCCGGTCCGCGACTACGCCTGGACCCGGGAGAAGGCCATCGCCTTCGCCGAGGAGAACAAACTCCCGATCAACGTCACCAAGAAGTCGCCGTTCTCCATCGACCAGAACGTCTGGGGCCGTGCCGTCGAAACCGGTTTCCTCGAGGATCTGTGGAACGCGCCCACCAAGGACGTCTACGACTACACCACCGATCCGACCGTCAACTTCGAGGCGCCCGACGAACTGATCGTCACCTTCGACAAGGGTGTGCCCGTCGCGATCGACGGCCGCCAGGTCAGCGTCCTGGAGGCGATCACCGAACTGAACACCCGCGCGGGCCGCCAGGGCGTCGGCCGGCTCGATATGGTCGAGGACCGGCTGGTCGGCATCAAGAGCCGCGAGATCTACGAGGCGCCGGGCGCCATCGCGCTGATCACCGCGCACCGCGCGCTCGAGAGCGTCACCCTGGAACGTGAACTCGGCCGGTACAAGCGGCAGGTCGAGCAGCGCTGGGGCGAGCTGGCCTACGACGGCCTCTGGTTCTCGCCGCTCAAGCGGGCCCTGGACGCGTTCGTCGCCGAAACCCAGCAGCATGTCTCCGGCGATATCCGGATGGTGCTGCACGCCGGCAATGTCGTGGTCAACGGCCGGCGCAGCGAACAGTCGCTCTACGACTTCAACCTGGCGACCTACGACGAGGGCGATACCTTCGACCAGTCGCTGGCCAAGGGCTTCGTGCAGATCCACGGCCTGTCCTCGAAGGTCGCCGCCAAACGCGATCTGAACCAGAAGTAGTCACGACGAGTTGACCGCCACCCGGGCCGGCCCGATACCGGCCCGGGTCCATACCGTGCGGACGGCGATCCGTACCGCACACCGACACGTGGGAGAGGTAGTGGGCACCAACGAAGGCGCGTTGTGGGGCGGCCGGTTCGCCTCGGGTCCCGCCGAGGCGATGGCGGCGCTCAGTAAATCGACCCAGTTCGACTGGGTGCTCGCGCCCTACGATATCCGCGCGTCCAAGGCGCATGCCCGGGTCCTGAACAAGGCGGGGTTGCTCTCGGAAAGCGATCTGTCGGGCATGCTGACCGGTCTGGACGCGCTCGCCGCCGATGTCGGATCGGGGGCCTTCACGCCCGCCGAATCCGACGAGGACGTGCACGGCGCTCTGGAGCGCGGGCTGATCGAACGCGTCGGCGCCGAGCTCGGCGGCCGGTTGCGGGCCGGGCGTTCGCGCAACGACCAGGTCGCGACCCTGTTCCGGATGTGGCTGCGCGATGCGGTCCGGCGGATCGCGGCCGGCCTCGTCACCGTGGTGGACGCGCTGGTGGATCAATCGGCCGCGCATCCGGACGCGGTGATGCCCGGTAAAACGCATCTGCAGGCCGCGCAGCCGGTACTGCTGGCACACCATCTGCTGGCCCACGCCCACCCGCTGCTGCGGGATATCGACCGGCTGCGGGATTTCGACCGGCGGGCCGCGGTATCCCCGTACGGTTCCGGTGCGCTCGCGGGGTCCTCGCTCGGCCTGGATCCGGAGGCCATCGCGGCGGAACTGGATTTCACGGCGGCCGCCGCCAATTCCATCGACGCCACCTCGTCGCGGGATTTCGCGGCCGAGGCGGCCTTCGTACTGGCGATGATCGGGGTGGACCTCAGCCGGATGGCCGAGGAGATCATCATCTGGAGCACCGCCGAGTTCGGCTACATCACCCTGGCCGACGCCTGGTCCACCGGTTCGTCGATCATGCCGCAGAAGAAGAACCCGGACGTCTCCGAACTCACCCGCGGCAAGGCGGGGCGGCTGATCGGTAATCTCACCGGCCTGCTCGCCACCCTCAAGGCGCAGCCGCTGGCCTACAACCGCGATCTCCAGGAGGACAAGGAGCCGCTGTTCGATTCGGTGGCGCAGCTGGAGCTGCTGTTGCCCGCCATCGCCGGGCTGGTGTCGACCCTGACCTTCCACACCGGCCGGATGGCCGAACTGGCGCCCGCCGGATTCACGCTGGCCACCGATATCGCCGAATGGATGGTGCGCCACGGTGTGCCGTTCCGCGTGGCGCACGAGGCGGCCGGCGCCTGTGTCCGGACCGCGGAGGCCCGGGGCGTGGGGCTGGACGAGCTGACCGATGCGGAGTTCGCCGCCATCGACCCGGCGCTCACGCCCGAGGTGCGGGAGGTGCTGACGGTCGGCGGCTCGGTGGCCTCACGCGATGCCCGCGGGGGGACCGCGGGGGAGCGGGTGCGGGAGCAAGTGGCCGAGGTCCGGCAGGCGGCCGAGGAGATCCGCGGCTGGCTGGGCTGATCGCCCCGGCGGGAGGCCGCGCCGATACGGTGCGGTCTGCCGCGGACACGGTTCCGGCGGCACGTTTCCGGCCGGAGGCTGGTCGGCTGTTGGCTCTCGAGATGTGCTTACGCGGATATGCGCATTCAACTATAAGGCGCGCCGGGAAGGCCACATGGCCGTGAATCGCCCAGGAAAGCAAGGACGGCGATGGACCGCGCGAGGCGGATCGTCAATCGGCGGGCGGGCGGTATTCGCCCACCACCTCGAGCACGCCCGGGAACCAGGGACTGAACTCGTCGGGCCGGGCCCGCAGTTCGGCCCGCAGCGCCGGCGGGTCCACCCAGCGATAGGCCGCGACCTCGGCCGGGTCGGGTACCGGATCGGCGTGATCGAGCCGCCCGACCAGGACGTGGTCCCACTCGTGTTCCACGTAACCCGTGCGTGGATCCTCGGCGCGATAGCGGTAGACACCGACCTCGGTCAGCGGTACCCGCAGCCCCATCTCCTCGGCCAGCCGGATACCGGCCGCCTCGCCGACCGGTACGCCCGGGGCCGGGTGGCCGCAGCAGGTGTTGGACCAGCGGGCGGGGAAGCGGGTCTTACCGGCCGCGCGCTGCTGTAGCAGCGTCCGCCCGGCGGAGTCGAAGATCAGAACCGAGAAGGCCCGGTGCGGGAGACCCGGGGCGCGATGGGCCCGTGCGACCGGGCTCGACCCGATCGTCCTACCGGCCGCGTCGACGAGTTCGACGAGTAGCGATTCCCGATCGGTGGCCGGCGACGGGCGCGCGGGGGTCGGGGCAGGGGTCGCGTCGGTCACGATCCTCACCCTATCGGCGTGCGTCGCGAGGTTCCGCGCCGGTGACGGGTACATGATGTAGATGTCACAACGGACCCTCGGGGCCGGTGTGGGTTATGGCAGGCTTGTGCGTACCTCTTGTGTGAGGTGTGCCACGCCACGTGTAGGGCTGGGAGCGGAACGTGAAGTTGAGTGTGCGAGGTTTGGTGGGATCGGCGCAGCGGGTGATGGCCACGGCGCACAACGGTCTCGAGGTGATCCGTTTCGGCGGGCTCGGACGCGATACCGATTCCTCGCCGTACGAGGTCGTCGAACGACGCCCCATGTACCGGCTCCGGCGCTACTTCCCGGGCGAGTCCGCGGGCGGCCCGGTGGCCCTGTTCGTACCGCCGCTCATGGTCAACGCGGACATCTGGGATGTCAACGGCGACGACGGCGCGGTGGGAATCCTGCACCGCGGCGGTATCGACTGCTGGGTTGTCGATTTCGGATCGCCGTCCTCGGAGGAGGGCGGCTGGAAACGTGACCTCGCCGATCATGTGCTGGCGGTGAACAGTGCCATCGACAGCGTCTGCGCGGCCACCGGCCGCAGCGTGCACCTGATGGGGTACTCCCAGGGCGGGATGTTCGCCTATCAGGCCGCCGCGTACCGCGCCGGTAAAGGTATCGCCAGTATCGTCACCTTCGGCAGCCCGGTGGATATCGTCGCCGGGATGCCGCTGGGCCTGCCGCACGCGGCGGTGAGCGATCTGGTGGATTTCGCCGCCGATCATGTGGTACCCCGCCTCCCCATCACCGACCGGATGGTCCGGATCGGGTTCCAGTTGCTGGACCCGGTGAAAACCGCAAAGGCCCGCATCGATTTCCTGCGGCAGCTACACGACCGGGAAGCCTTGCTGCCGAAGGAGCGGCAGCGCCGCTTCCTCACCAACGAGGGCTGGATCGGATATGCCGGTCCGGCGGCCGCCGATCTGCTCAAACAGTTCGTCGTGCACAACCGGATGATGCTCGGTGGATTCGTCATCCGGGACCAGCCGATCTCGCTGGCGGATCTGAAATGCCCGATCCTCGCGTTCGTCGGGGAGGTCGACGAGATCGGCCAGCCGGCCGCGGTGCGCGGAATCGTGCGGGCCGCGCCGCGGGCCGAGGTCTACGAATCCACCGTGGTATCAGGTCATTTCGGACTGGTCGCGGGTTCGGTGGCGACCAGGTCCACTTGGCCGCAGGTACGCGAATGGGTGGGCTGGGTGGACGGCGGCAATGCCCTGCCCGACGAGATCCTCCCCATGCACGATCATGTCCCGACCGACCTCCCCCGTTCGGCGCTGATCCGGGCCGTGCACACGGCCGCCGCCCTGGCCGAGGCGGGTGCGGAGATCAGCCGGACCTTCGAGCACCTGGCCGCCAATACCGTGCGGGGTTCGGTGGGGGTGGTCGAGGGCGCGGCGCGCACCCTGCCCCGGCTGACCCGCCTCGGCATGATCCAGTCCGATACGCGGATCTCGATCGGCCGGCTCCTGGCCGAACAGGCGCGACGCGCACCGAAAGGGGAATGCTTCCTCTTCGACGACAGGGTGCACACCAACGCGGCGGTGGACGCCCGGATCGAGAATGTCGTACGGGGACTGATCTCGGTCGGTATCCGCCCGGCGACCCGGGTCGGTGTCGTGATGGAGACGCGGCCCAGTGCGCTGGCGACCCTGGTGGCGCTGTCGCGGATCGGGGCGGTTCCGGTGCTGCTCGCCCCGGAGAGCGAACTGAACTCGGCGCTGGAGCGGACCGGGACGACGATCCTGGTTTCCGACCCGGAGAACGTCCGCCATGCGGTGGCGACCGGGGCCCGGGTACTGGTTCTCGGCGGCGGCGATTCGCGCGGTCTGGCCGTGCCCGCGGGGACCGATCTGGTCGACCTGGAGCAGGTGGATCCGGACCAGGTGCGGTTACCGGGCTGGTACCGGCCGAATCCGGGGCGGGCGCGGGAACTCGCGTTCATCCTGGTGTCGGGCGTCGGTGATCGCCTCGATATCAAATACATCACCAACCACCGCTGGGCGCTGTCGGCGTTCGGCACCGCCTCGGCCGCAGATCTGGATCACAAGGACACGGTGTACTGCCTGGCGCCGCTGCACCATTCGTCGGGGCTGCTGGTGAGCCTGGGCGGGGCGATCGCCGGGGGCAGCCGGATCGCACTGGCCCGGTCGCTGGACCCGGCGCGGTTCGCCGAGGAGGTGCACCGCTACGGGGTCACCGTCGTCACCTACACCTGGACGATGCTGCGCGATATTCTCGACGCCGAGGTCTTCCCGCAGGGACATCCGCATCCGGTGCGGTTGTTCATCGGTTCCGGGATGCCGGCCGGACTGTGGCGGCGCACCCTGGAACAGTTCCCGCCGGCCCGGGTGCTCGAGTTCTACGCATCCATCGAGGGCGATGTGGTGCTGGCGAATGTGCCCGGGGTGAAATTCGGCTGCAAGGGCCGTCCGGTGCCGGGTACCGCCCGGGTGGAACTGGTGGCGTTCGATTCGGTCACCGGGCAGATCGTGATGGACGACAACGGGTTCGCCCGGCGTTGTGCCGATAACGAGGTCGGCCTGCTGATCGGTTCCACCGGATCCACCGGCGATCTGTCCCGAGGCGGGTTGCGCGGGGTGTTCGAGGCCGAGGATTCCTGGCTGCCCACCGAGAACCTGTTCCGCCGGGACACCGAGGGCGATTACTGGCTGGTGGACCGGATCGATACGGTGATCCGGACCCGTCGCGGCCCGGTATTCACCCAGCCGATCGTGGATGTACTCAACGATATCGCCGCGGTGGATATGGAAGTGGCCTATCCGCTGGCCACCCGGGACCGGACCCTGGCCGTCGCGGCGGTCAGTGTACGGCCCGGATTCCGGCTCGAGGCCCAGGATCTCACCGAGGCCCTGCGTTCCCTGGCGCCCGACCAGCGTCCGGATGTGGTGTACGTGGTCGACGATATTCCGCGTAGTCCCTCGTTCCGGCCGTCGGCGCAGGCGGTCCAGCGGGCAGGCGGACCGCGGCCCGGTCCCGGCACCTGGTGCTACGAGCCGGAATCGGAGAGCTACGAGGTACTCACCGATCTGGGCCCGCTGGGGCTGCTCACCTGATCCGCCGCTACGGGCACCGGTACGCGGTGACCGCCTCGAGGACCCGGTCGAGCTGATCGCCGGTGAGCATGGGCCACAGCGGAAGTCGCACGATCGTCGCGGCGAAACGGGCGCTGCGGGTGCAGGGCACCGGGGTGCGGCCGTACTTGAGCCCGGCCGCGCTGGAATCCAGTGGCACATAGTGGAACGGCGCCACGATATCGCGGCCGGCCAGATGCCGGATGAGCCCGTCGCGGGCCTCCTCGCTGGGCATCCGCAGGTAGAACAGGTGCGCGGTATGCCGCCGGTCCGGCGGCACGGTCATCGGTGCCACGCCCTGACCCGCCGCCCACGCGGCGAGCCCCGCCGCGTAGGTGTGCCACACCCGGTGCCGGGCCCGCTGGATGGCGTGGAATTCGGCCAGTTGCGCGTCCAGCACCGCCGCGTTCAGCTCACTGGGCAGATAGCTGGAGCCGATATCCTGCCAGGAATACTTGTCGACCTGCCCGCGCAGGAAACGCGCGCGGTCGGTGCCCTTCTCCCGGATGACCTCGGCACGCCCCATCAGGATGTCATCGGATAGCAGCAGCGCGCCGCCCTCACCGCAGTGCACGTTCTTGGTGTCGTGGAAGCTCTGGGTCCCGAGGGTGCCCAGCGTGCCGAGTGCCCGGCCCCGCCAGGTGCCGCCCAGTCCGTGGGCGTTGTCCTCGATGAGCGCGAGGCCGTGGCCGTGCGCCAGGTCCTGCAGTGCCGCCATATCCGCGGCCACTCCGCCGTAGTGCATCACCACGATCGCCTTGGTGTGATCGGTGATCGCCGCGGCGGCCGCCCCGGGGTCGATATTGCCGGTATCGGTGTCGATATCGACGAAAACGCAGGTGGCGCCGTGCACCGCGAAGGCGGTGGCAGCCGAGGTGAAGGCGAAACTCGGCACGATCACCTCGTCGCCGGGTCCCAGTTCCAGCAGCAGCGCGGCCAGTTCCAGCGCATGCGTGCACGAGGTGGTCAGCAGTACGTGCGGCGCGCCGGTGATGGCGGCGAGTTTCGCGGTGGCGGCGGCGGTGAACGGGCCGTCGCCGTGGCAATGGTCGGAATGCAGTACGGCCGAGACATTCGCCAGTTCGGCCGCGGAGCGGTAGGGCCGGCTGAAGATGATCCGGCCGCTCACCGTGCCGCGACCTCGGCGCGCGGCCGGGCACAACGCGGCGCCGGCTCGCCCGGCGGCCGGGGCGTGGGTGAATCGACGGTCAGGTACAGCGGTTTGCCGACCAGGATGTGCAATACCACGCCGAGGTATTCGGCGATCAGGCCCAGCGAGAACAACAGCGCGCCCGAACACAACAGCAGGACCACGATGATCGACGCCCAGCCTTCGGGGTTGTCGTCGCCGGTCAGCGCCGCGTGGATGATCACCGCCGCCAGTACCGCTCCGGTCAGCGCCAGGGTCAGCCCGAGCAGGCTCACCACCCGCAACCCCCGGGTTCCCGAGCACAGCACCATTTTCCAGAACAGCGAGAACAGCCGCCGGTAGTTGTAGCCGGATTCGGCGCGGCCCTCGCTGCGCAACCGGACCGGTGCGGTGGCGGTGCGGCCGACCACCCAGGTCAGCGCGACGTCGAGATAGGCGCCGTTGGCCGCTACCTCGGCGAGCCGGCGGCCGATATCACCGCGGATGAGCCGGAAACTCTCGAACCGGGTGGAGGCCGGGAAGGCGAACAGCGTCGCCAGCACCAGTTTCGCGCCCCGGGACGTGAGGTTGCGCAGCGGTCCGTGCGGCCGGGTGTTGGTGGGCCGGGAATACACCAGATCGGCGCGCTCCCGATGGGCCGTATCGAGGAAATCGGCGATATGGGCCGGATCGTGCTGTCCGTCCTCGTCCATGGTCACCACCCAGCGGCCGCGGGCCGCCGCCAGCCCCGCGATGGTGGCCGCGTCCTGACCGTAGTTGCGGCTCAACCAGATGACCCGCACCTGCGGGTATTCGGAACCCAGGTGCCGCAGGACCAGATCCGAGCGGTCGGGCCCGTGGTCGTGGACCAGCACGATGTCGTCGATCCGGAAACGCAGGCCTCCGGCCGTGGTGGTGGGGGTGGCGAACCGGTCGAGTTCGCGGACCAGCCCGGCGATGGTCTGCTCGCCGCGATACACCGGTACCACCACCGAAACCCGGCATACTTCGGGCGAATCGGAATACCCGGCCGCGCCCGAATCGGCGGACCGCGGGTAGGACGACAGCGGGGCGCCGGGATCGGCGCGGCCGGGCCGGGAGGCCGGTGCGGATGCGGAGCTGGGCGAAAACGGCATTGGCGAGATCGACTTTCGACGGAGGATAACGCGTTGCCGGGTCTCGATGACGCTGGTGAGCCCGAGAAATGCGAACTCTAGCAGGTGCACACGGTGTGTCGCCGCCGGATTCGGATGCGCGTCGTTCCGGCCGCGGCGACGGGCCGGGGCGGTAGGGTCTGGGACCCGTGGCGGAAGGTCGAACGGGTGGTCGGCGGGAAGTGCTCCGGTGGGCTCTGGTGTGCGCGGCCGGGGTGATCGCCGCGTATTCGGCTGTGCTCCTGGCGAACCCCCGGCACTTCTACACCGACGACACCGAGGCCCAGTACGCGCCGCTGTGGGTGATGACGGGCCATTCGCTGTGGGAGGGGAAGTTCCCGGTGCTGGTGCCCGAGCACTGGCTCGCGGGGAACTACGCGATCGAGGAAGCGGGACTGCTCAATCCGCCGCAACTGCTCATCGACCTGCTGGCGGTCACCGTCGATGATCTGGCCCTGTACGCGACCCTGGTGAAGCTGGTATTCGGGGTGATTCTCGGGCTGGGGGTCTACCGGGTCTGCCTGGAGTACGGTGGGCGCCCGGCCTGGTCCGCCGTGGCGGGAGTCGCCCTGCCCTGCAGCGGGTTCCTGCTGTTCTTCGATGCCGCGAGCTGGATGACCGCGTTCACCGGGACGGCCTGGCTGGTGCACGCGTGGGCCTGCGGAGTGCGCTACGCACGCGGCCGGGGCGGTCCGGTCCCGGTGTTCGTCTTCCTGTACTTCACGATCTCGGTGCAGTACGTGTTTCCGGCGGTCGAGGCCGCCGTCCTGATCGGGTGTGTCCTGGTGGGCGAGTATGTCTATCGCCGCGACCTGGGGCCGGTGCTCCGGCTGGCCCTGGTATCGGTCTGCGCGGGCCTGGCCGGACTGGCCACGTATCTGCCGAGCCTGCTGACCGCCGATGTCACCTGGCGTGGTGCTTCGGAGATCCACAACGACCAGTTCCTCACCGTGCCGTGGTCGGAATCGCTGAACGCGAGCCTGCCCAGCACACTGCCCGCCTTCACCTCGTGGTGGGGCTATGTCCAGCCCTTGCCGATGGTCTATATCGCCTGGTTCCTGGTACCGGCCCTGGCGTTCGTGGACTGGCGGCGGGCGCGCGATACCGCACGTGAACTGACGGGCCCGGCGCTGTTCGCGGTGCTGATGCTGCTGTGGACCGCGGGGCCCGGAACCATGGGCCCGCTGCGCTGGCCGGCGCGGGTGCTGCCGATGCTGGCGCTGGCGCTGCTCGTTCTGGTGTGCGTTTTGCTCGGCCGGTGCGGGACGGTGGCGGGCCTGCGCCGCCGCGGGCTCGCCGCGGGCGCACTGGTGGTCCTGCTGCTGTTGCGATCGCTGGGTGCGGCTCCGGAGCGGGCCGCGGCACATCTGGCCGCGGCGGTCGCGGTTTGTGGGCTCGGCATGGCCGTGGTCGTACTGGCCCGGCGCCGGGGTCCGGCGGCGGCCGCCCTGCTCGCGCTGGCCGCGGTGGCACCGATCGCCTACGTCCAGGTACTCGCGGCCCAGCCGACACCGATGAGCTGGGAACTGCCCGCGAAAGGGTCCGAGATGAAGGCCGCGTTCCCCGATTTCACCGGCACCACACTGCAATTGGGCGACCGGGCGCTGATCCCGGCCGGAGACCGAACTCTCGCCGGCGCCTACGGCTCGCTGGCCTTCGGCAACTACGCCAAGAACCTGGAACTCGACTACGTCGGCGGCTACACCCCCAACGGGCACTACCACTTCGGGCATCTGCTGTGTATGCGCTGGGACAGCAGCGTCTGCCCGGACGCCTACCGGCGCGCCTTCGCCCCCGAACCGGAAACCGGCCTGCCGCCGGTGGATCTGATGCTGATCGACCGCGTCGTACTGCAGCGAGCCCTGTATCCGGACGCGCGGAACCGGCCCGCGCCCAGCGGCTGGAAATGGGTCGACCTTCCGGGTCACGAGCACTACATCGCCGTGCTGGAACGCGAATCCGGGCCGGTATCCGGGCGGACCGGCCGGGTGTCCCACAGCGCAGGCGTCGAGGTGGGCGCCACCGCGGAGTCCGCCACCACCAGCCGCGTCCGGGTTCACGCGCCCACCGGCGGCCGCCTGGTCTTCGCCCGGCTGGGCTGGCCCGGCTACCGCGCCCATCTCGACGGCCGGCCGCTTCCCATCGATGTGGTGGCGGACAGTTTCGTCGCGGTCGATATCCCGCCGGGCACCCGCGACGGTGAACTCGAACTCACCTGGCGGCCGCCGGGCTGGAAGATCGGCGCCGCGGCCGCGGCCGCGGGCGTGCTCGGACTGCTCGTCCTGCAGGCGTACTCCGTCCACACGACCCGTCGCCGTCGCAACGCCCCGCCCGAGTTGCCCACCCCCGCACCCGGGCCCGCGCGACCCGGCCTGCTGGCCGTCCGGTCATGACGAACGACCCCGCCCCGCCCGGCGCGCCGGAGAGCCGGCCGGCTTCGGCGACCGTCGCATCGCGCCCCGGTGGTGGCGCCGGGGCGGAGACCACACCCCCGGTCGACCGCGATACCTGCGGCCGGGCCCGTCCCGGGCCGCTGCTGCGGCTGCTGCGAAGGCAGGAGCTCGCGTTCGCCGTGGTCGGCGCGGTGAATACCGTGATGGGTATCGGCCTCACGGTTGCCTGGCTCCAGATCCTCGGCCCTTCGGTGCCGCCGTCGGCCGGGGTGGTGGCCGCGTATACGACCGGCATCGGTATCGCGTTCGTCCTGCACCGCCGGCTGGTGTTCCGGGTGCGCGGGCGGGTGGCACGCGATTTCCTAGGGTTCGCCGCGGTGAACTGCGGGGGGCTGCTCGCCAACGCGTTACTGCTCGAACTCGCCGTATCGGTGCTGGGCTTCCCCCGGACGCCCGCGGCCGTCGCCGTGATGGGCGCGGTGGCCGTGGGCACCTACTTCGGCCACCGGTTCATCTCGTTCCGCCGCCCGGTAGGTTGATCCCCATGTCGGAGGAAACCATCCTGGATCCCACCCTGCTCGCTCTGCTGGCCTGCCCGCAGGACAAGGGCGCCCTGCATCTGGTGCGTACGGCCGACGGCGCGGATGTCCTGTACAACCCGCGCCTGCGACTGGCCTACCCGATCGACGGCGGTATCCCGGTGCTGCTGGCCGACGAGGCACGCGGCGTCGACGAGGCCGAGCACCAGGATTTCGCGGGCCAGTACGGCGAATGAGCCCGGTCAGGTCTGCGGTCGCGACCGGAGACCGACGTCGCCGGTGAGGTAGCGCTGGACCGTGGGGCCCACCGCGGTGACCAGATCGTCCAGCGGCAAGTCCGCCATCGCGCCGAGGTGCAGGATCTTGCGGGTGAGCACCAGCCCGGTGATCTGCGATGCCACCAGACCCACCCGGACGCGTCCGTCGTCGGCCTCGGTGGCGATCCGCCCGCGTACCCGCTCCAGGATCACCGATAGTAGGAAATCCCTGGTCAGGGAGGCATCGCCGCCCGCGATCATGGTGCGCACGAGCGCCACCGCGCCGGCGCCCGCCGGCGAGTCCCACAATCCGACGACGGCGCGCACGATGGTTTCTCCCAGACGGTCCATCGGCGCGGCGTCGAACTGCCGCAGCACCACCTCCGGATCTACCGGAAGTTCCACCACGGCTCCGAACAGGCCCTGTTTGGTCCCGAAGTAGTGGTGCACGAGCGCGGGATCGACCCCGGCCTCCGCGGCCACCGCGCGGATCGATGTCTTGTCGAATCCGTTGCGCGCGAACCGGTCCCGCGCCGCGGCCAGGATCGCTTCCCGGGTGTCCGGCCGCCCCGCCCGGCGGCCGGACCGGCCCGCCGGTGGGTTCGTGGCCGCGGTCCCGCTCATGCGGTCCGGCGCCGTAGCGTGGCCGCGCCCAGCGCCAGCGCCACCGCCGCGAAGGCCGCGACGACCGCCAGGTCCCACCACATGGCGGCACCCGGTTCGGCGTGGACCGACACTTCCTGTAGCGCGTCCACCGCATAACTCAGCGGCAGCAGATCACTGATGACGCGCAGCCAATCCGGCAGCTGTTCGCGCGGGACGAGCAGGCCGCACAGAAAGATCTGCGGAGCCGCGACCACCGGCATGAACTGCACCGCCTGGAACTCGGTCCGCGCGAAGGCGCTGCACAGCAGTCCCAGCGCCACCCCCAGCACCGCATCCACCATCGCGATCAGGACCACCCACGCCGGGTTACCGGCGGCAGTGAGGTCGAGCAGGCCGAATGCCACCAGGCAGGCCACCGCGGCCTGCGCCGCGGCCGCGATCGAGAACGCGGTCCCGTAGCCGGCCAGCAGGTCGAGTTTGCTCAACGGGGTGGTGAGCAGGCGTTCCAGCGTGCCCGAGGTGCGTTCGCGCTGCATGGCTATCGCGGTGATCAGGAACATGACGATGAAGGGCAGGATGCCCAGCATGCTGATCCCGACGCGGTCGAACAGGCTCAGCGTCTGCCCCGGCCCGACGGGGGTGTTCTGGTAGATGAAATAGAGCAGGGTCATCAGCAGTGCCGGTACCACCAGGATCATGGCCACGGTCCGGCGGTCGTTGCGGAGCTGCCGCAGGATACGGCCGGTGGTCGCCGCGTAGGCCCGCAGCGGCCGGGGCCCGGTCGCCGGTGCCGGTGTCCGCGCGGCAGGTCCTGGATGTCCCGGGGCCGCGGTGGTGCGCTGGTCACTCATGCCGGTGCTCCCGTCGTGATGAGGGCGAGGAAGGCCTGTTCCAGGTTCTGCTCGCCGGTACGTTCGCGGAGTTCGGCGGGAGCGAGCTGCGCGAGCAGGTGGCCGTCGCGCATCAGTAGCAGCCGGTCGCAGTGTTCGGCCTCGTCCATCACATGGCTGGAGACCAGCAGTGCGGTCCCGGCGGCGGCCAGTTCGTGGAACTGTTTCCACAGATCCACCCGCAGGACCGGGTCCAGCCCCACGGTGGGTTCGTCGAGCACCAGCAGATCCGGCGCGGCCACCAGCGCGCAGGCCAGTGACGCCCGCGTCCGCTGGCCGCCGGAGAGCTCGTCTCCGCGCTGACCGCCGTGATCGAGCAGCCCGACGGCCGCGAGCGCGGTATCGACCGATTCCCGCTCGGCGCCGTAGAGCGCCGCGAAATAGGCCACGTTCTCCCGGACGGAGATATCGGCGTAGATGCTCGGCGCCTGGGTGACATACCCGATCCGGCGCCGCAGCCCGGCGCTGCCGGCGGGCAGGCCCAGGGCGGTGATCTCGCCCCCGGCCACGATCTGGGTGCCGACGATACTGCGCATCAGCGTGGTCTTGCCGCATCCGGAGGGCCCGAGCAGGCCGGTGATCGAACCCCTCGGAATCGACAGCGAAATATTGTGCAGCACTTCGCGTTTGCCGCGTCGCACGGTGAGATCCCGGACATCCACCGCGACCTCCGCCCCGGTATCGGACATGGCCCGCCTCGATTCATCGCGTGTTGAATTCATCCTCTGATGAATTCTTCGCCCGTCGAGCTCCCGGCGCAACCCCCATGACGAAAAAGCCGACCGGTACCTCCCTCGAGCTGCGACCCGGTCGAATGGGAGGCGGATGGGCTGCGACAATCCACCGGATGAGTGCAGAAGAGCTGGCCGTCGATCCACCGACGGCCGCCCGCCGTCTCCTGGGTGCCACGCTCTGGTCGGGCCCGGTGGGCGCGCGGCTGGTGGAGGTCGAGGCCTACGGCGGTGATCCGGCGGGCCCGTGGCACGATCCCGCCGCCCATTCCGGCCGTGGCCGCACCCCGCGCAATGCGGCGATGTTCGGTCCGCCGGGGCATCTGTACTGCTATCTCAGCTATGGCATGCACACCTGCGCGAACGTCATCAGCGGCCCGGACGGCGTCGCCAGCGGTGTGCTGCTCCGTTCGGCGGAGATCATCGCCGGTCACGACATCGCCCGCGCCCGCCGTACCGCCGCCCGCGGGGTCCACGACCTGGCCCGCGGGCCGGGCAACCTGGGTAGTGCGCTCGGAATCGGGCTCGCCGACTACGGCACCGACCTCTTCGACCCCGAATCGGCGATCCGCCTCGAGCTCGGCCCGCCGGTCGATCCGGACCTGATCGCGATGGGACCGAGGGTGGGCGTGAGTACCGAGGCGGACCGGCCTTGGCGAGTGTGGCTCCGGGATTCCCGCGCCGTCTCCGCCTATCGGCGCAGTCCGCGCGCCCCGCGAATGCGGAAACCCGCGTAGGCCACCGGGCGGGCAGTTCGCCCGGGTGGCGGTGCGCGAAGATGAACCCGTGAGCAGCGACATCATCGACGAACTGACCTGGCGCGGTCTGATCGCGCAGTCCACCGACCTCGACGCGCTCCGGGAGGTGCTGGCCGCGGGCCCGCGCAATCTCTATGCGGGCTTCGATCCCACCGCCGCCAGCCTGCACGCCGGACATCTGGTGCCGCTGCTGGCGCTGAAACGCTTCCAGCGGGCCGGGCACCGGCCCATCGTGCTGGCCGGCGGCGCCACCGGGCTGATCGGGGATCCGCGCGAGGTCGGCGAGCGCACGATGAACTCCGCCGATACCGTCGCGCAATGGGCGGACCGCATCCGGTCCCAGCTCGAGCGGTTCGTCGACCTCGACGATTCGCCGACCGGCGCCCTCATCGTGAACAACATGGACTGGACCGCGTCCCTGAGCGCGGTCGATTTCCTGCGCGATCTCGGCAAGCACTTCTCGGTGAACGTCATGCTGGCCCGTGACACCGTCAAGCGCCGGCTGGAAGGTGAGGGCATTTCCTACACCGAGTTCAGCTACATGCTGCTGCAGGCCAACGACTACCTGCAGTTGCGCCGCGCCCACGACTGCGTATTGCAGGTCGGCGGCTCCGATCAGTGGGGCAACATCATCGCCGGGGTGGAGCTCAACCGCCGGGTCGACGGTGCGGCCGTACACGCGCTGACCGTCCCGCTGGTGACCTCGGCCGACGGTAAGAAGTTCGGCAAATCCACCGGCGGTGGCAGCCTGTGGCTCGATCCGGAGCTCACCAGCCCGTATGCCTGGTACCAGTACTTCGTGAACACCGCGGATGCCGATGTGGTGCGTTACCTGCGCTGGTTCACCTTCCTCGAGCGGGACGAACTGGCCGAACTCGAGGCAGCGACCGCCGAACGCCCGCATGCCCGCGAGGCGCAGCGCCGTCTCGCCGCCGAGATGACCACCCTGGTGCACGGCGAACAGGACACCCACGCCGTGCAGCTGGCGAGTCAGGCGCTGTTCGGCCGGGCGGAGCTGCGTGAACTGGACGAGCCGACGCTGGCGGCGGCACTGCGGGAGGCCGCCGGCGAGGGTGATGTCGCGGAAGTCGTTGCGGGCCAGGACACCATCGTCGACCTCCTGGTCGCCTCCGGGTTGTGCGAGAGCCGGGGTGCGGCCCGCCGGGCGGTGAACGAAGGCGGCGCGTCGGTGAACAACGAGCGCGTCAAAGACCTGGAATGGACCCCGGAAACCAGCGACTACCTGCATGGACGGTGGCTCGTATTGCGCCGCGGGAAGCGGAATTTCGCGGGTGTGCGCAGGGGTTCCGGGAATTGATCTTGGTGGGCTGGGTCACATTTTCGCGGCCCGGCCCGCTGGATCGCCCTCCCGCAAGCCTCTGAGCTGCGCAGATGCGGTGCGAAAGTGGCGATTTGACGTAGCGTTCTCCGCCGCGTAACTTAATCCAGGTCAGAGCGACACGGACACCGACCAGGGGCCCGGAGCGAGGCGGAAACGCCGAGCCGGAGGGACCAGGGACAACGAGGTTGTACGATGAGCGCCTGGCGGACCGGCCGAAGATGCGGAGTTTGACTCTGAGCCACTGGCCGGTTAAGCTAGAAAACCTGCCTTACTGAAGCCCTGGTTCAACCCAGACGCTGAAGCATGTGCGTGTGTTCTTTGAGAACTCAATAGTGTGTTGATGAATGTCAGTGCCAAATATTTAATTTGGTTTCGGTTCTTCATACCCCCGTG
>NZ_JBSFRU010000056.1:0-24065 GCF_053589395.1 Nocardia sp. NPDC003345 | reverse complement strand
GGCGCTGCAGGTTGCAGTTCACCACGAAGGTCAGGTTGTCCAGGCCCTCCATGGCCGCCACATGCGCGAGACCCCGCGATTCGGGTTCGTCCATCTCGCCGTCGCCGAGGAACGCCCACACATGCTGGTCGGAGGTGTCCTTGATCCCGCGATCGTGCAGGTAGTGGTTGAAACGCGCCTGGTAGATGGCGTTCATCGGGCCCAGGCCCATCGACACCGTCGGGAATTCCCAGAAATCGCTCAGCAGCCGCGGATGCGGATACGACGGCAGGCCCTTGCCGAGACCGCCGTGGCTGTACTCCTGGCGGAATCCGTCGAGCTGGTCGGTGCCGAGCCGGCCCTCGAGGAAGGCGCGGGCGTAGATACCCGGCGAGGCGTGACCCTGGATGAAGATCGAATCGCCGCCGCCGGAATGGTCCTTACCGCGGAAGAAATGGTTGAACCCGACCTCGTAGAGCGCCGCCGAGGACGCGTAGGTCGAGATATGGCCGCCGACACCGATACCCGGACGCTGCGCGCGGTGCACCATGATGGCCGCGTTCCAGCGGATCCAGGCCCGGAAGCGCCGCTCGGTCTCCTCGTCGCCGGGGAACCAGGGCTCGTTCTCGGTGGGAATGGTGTTGACGTAGTCGGTGGAGGTCAGCGAAGGGATGGAGACCCGGCGCTCACCGGCGCGTTCCAGCATCCGGAGCATCAGGTAACGGGCCCGGCCGGGCCCCTCGCGCTCGAGCATCTCGTCGAACGACTCGAGCCATTCGCTGGTTTCCTCCGGGTCGATATCCGGTAGGTATGAGGCCACTCCTTCGCGAATCACGCGGACTCGGCCACCGGGCGGCACGCCGTTGGCGTCGCGAGGGGTGGGAGCGGAACCCGGCACAGCGGATTCCGCCGGGACGCCAGAGTGGATCAGATCGGTCAAAACTGCTCCTCGTACAGGGGGTGGTCGAGCTGATGGCTGCGGTAACCCCGAGTGGCCCGCTGGTGTGCGGATCACCCGTGACGAACATTGCGGGCACGCCCGCGTCCTCGCGTGGCGCGTCCCACATCATCATGTCAGCCGCCGATCCAGTACCGTGCGACAGGCAGGTCTCAGGGTTGAACCGAGGAGTCTGGAGGACGATGAGAGGGCTGGACCCGCGCCGGGCCGGGCTGGTGTGCGCTGCCGCGGCACTGGTCACCGGGGCGACCGTGGCGGGCTGCGCGACCCAGATCCAGGGTGTCGCGACTCCGAACACCGCCGAGGCGAGCGCCTACCGGGACGCCGCGTCGTCCTCGTCCGCCGCCGCGACCTCCTCCCGGATCGCCGCCGCCCGCAACAAGGCCATCTCCGACAACTGCACCCTGTTCCCCGGCACCACCGGTACCGGAGTGAGCAAATACAACGAGTTCGTGGACGCGCACGACAACAACGCGCCCGACTACGACGCCAAACGTGATGCCGCGGTGACCGCGCTGGACAATGCCGCCAACACGGTCGAGGGCGGCGTGAACACCGCCGGCGCCGATCTGCCCGAGGAACTGAAGACCAAGTTCGTCGACTACGTCACCGCCGCGCGCGCCCTCTCCCAGGCCACCCGTGAGATGACCTACACCTCCCCCGTCGGTCCGCTCAACGATGCGAGCAAGCGCGTGAACGACTCGCGCAACGCGGTACGCGATGCCTGCCCCGCCTGACCCGGATCGCCCGTCACCAGGGGTTTCCCGCGACATCAGAAATTCGATCTACCCGATCGGCTTGCGTTAGGGCCGATAACCATGTTCGCTTGCAGATATCTGTAGTCGGGAGTTGAGGAGGACGCCACCGTGGTCGCCGCGGCGGAGGATCAGAATTTCGCTCAGAAGCTTGGCATCACCCACGGCATGGTCGTCCAGGAGCTGGGCTGGGACGAGGACACCAACGACGACCTCCGGGCCGACGTCGAGGAAACTGCCGGCAGTGAATTGCTGGACGAGGAATCCGATGAGGTCATCGATGTCGTACTGCTGTGGTGGCGGGACGGCGACGGTGACCTGGTCGACGAGCTGATGGAGGCCATCGGCCCCCTGTCGGAGGACGGTTTCATCTGGGTGCTCACCCCGAAGACCGGCAACGACGGGCACGTCGATCCCAGTGAGATCGCCGAGGCCGCACCGACCGCGGGGCTCACCCAGACCTCGGCGATCAAACTCGGCGAATGGTCGGCCAGCCGGCTCGTCCAGCCGAAGGCGCCCACGAAACAGCGCTGAGCCGCCCATCGCTTTACCGCGTGCCCGGCCCACCGGATGCGCGGCCCGAGATTTGGAGGTCCCCCATGCCCCTCGAGGTCGGCACCCAGGCGCCGGAGTTCACCCTCAAGGATCAGAACAACCAGGAGGTCTCGCTGTCGGACTACCGCGGCGAGAAGAACGTCCTGATCGTGTTCTACCCGCTCGCTTTCACCGGCATCTGCCAGGGTGAACTGTGCAAGGTCCGCGACGAGCTCCCGCGCTTCCAGAACGACAACACCGAAATCCTCGCGATCTCGGTGGGCCCGCCGCCCACCCATAAGATCTGGGCGGCCGAACAGGGCTACACCTTCCCGCTGCTGTCGGATTTCTGGCCGCACGGCGCGGTCGCGCAAACCTACGGCGTCTTCAACGACACCACCGGTTTCGCCAACCGCGGCACCTTCGTGGTGGACCGGGAGGGAATCATCCGTTTCGCCGAGATGAACGGTCCCGGAGAGGCCCGTGACCAGGCGGCTTGGGAGAAAGCGCTCGCCGCGCTAGATTCATAGACCGTTCCCCCGGACAGGCCGTCCGGGGGCCCGGGCGTATAGCTCAGCGGTAGAGCTCTGGTTTTACACACCAGCGGTCGGGGGTTCGAACCCCTCTGCGCCCACCATTTCGAAGCCGAGGTCAGGGGCGCTATTTCTGATCATTCGGACCGATTACGAGATCGGCGAACAGAGCCGCGCGCCATCAGGTACGTTCGCACCGGCCGACACCGACGACTCCACCCGGACGAGGCCTGAGCGCGGTGAGGCGGAAGGATCCGGCGGGATGCGCGCCGGTCAGAAGATCGCGCCGACGATCACCGCCAGCGGCAGTCCGATCACGACGATCCACCCGAGGGTGATCACCGCGCCGCCCCGCCCGCGTGCCAGCGGGCGAAGGACAGCCGGGGCAACACCGTCTCCACATCGGCAACGCCCATCACCCAATTCAGTTCCAACGGGCTGAGGTGATCTGGAGCGGGCACGATCACCGCCTCCACTCCGGCGGCGCGTGCCTGGTCGGCAACAGGCAACCGCGAGCGCTCATCCGGCCACACCAGCCGATAACCGAGACGGCGCGCCAACTTACGCACCTGCGCGGCATCCCACTCCGGCGCGGCGCTGGTCTCGAAGTCGATCCATCCAAATGCGGTCGGCCGCATCATTGCCCCTCGGTCGTCCTTCTGATGGCTTGCACCGGCCGCCGGGGAGCACACACCCGACGGCCGGGCATAAACGAATCCTGGGCGGGCACTGCCCGGACCCGATACCACTTTGCATATTTTTGCGCTCTACCTTGTAGGTAGAGGGGTGTACAGCGACTATTGCGAGGGATATTCGCCTCGATTGCAAAGGATGGCCTCACGATGCACTCCCACCTCACACTGCGCCTGCTCGGCTCCGGCTCCAAGAGCGGCACCTGCCCGGCGGTATATGCCGCCGAGACCGGCGAGCTGGTCGTACAGGGCGATATCACCCAGAGAACCGGGACCGTGCTGGTGCCTCATGCGCTGCTCGACTGGCTGGAGCCGGGCAGGACGCTGTCCGTGGAGGCCACCGAAGTCCCCGGAAAGCTCCTGGTCAGCGGTGAGCAGGTCACCGCCCCCGAAGTCCTCGCACAGCTCCGTCTCGCCGACCATGAGACGGCCGTGGTGGTGCGCTGATGCTCCACGTCGTCGGTGACGAAGTATTCGAGCCGCTCTTCCGGGCGGCTCGAAGGTATGCCTTCCACCTGGAGGTGCAGGACTCCTACGGCGTGGCCGATGAAGTCGAAGCGCTGCGGCGCTGGGAGGCCGGAGAGACCTACGAACCGGACGAACAGCCGGAGTCGTGGAAGGCGTGGGACAACCTGGTGATCGAGACGGCCGAGCGCGGCGTCTCCTTGGAACGGCTACGCGTGGTCACGGTCCCGCACTCGACCTACACCCGGTGGTTGCTCAGCGAGACGGACGGCAACATAGAGGTCGGCGAGGTCGTACGGTGGCTGCCGCGCCACCTCGCCGACCCGGCCGAGGTGCCCGGCGATGATTTCTGGTTGTTCGATGACGAGACGCTGGCGTTCACGACGTTCGCCGAGACGGGAGAGTTCATGGGCCTGTCCATCACCACCGATCCGGGCATCGTCGGCCTGTGCGTGCAAGCACGGGCGACTCTGTGGCCGAGGGGAATCGACCACGCCCGCTACGCCGACAGCGAGTACGCGCACGCGCCGTGAAAGCTGTCGATGACGCACGGGCCGCGCTCGGCGCACGCCTACGGGAGCTGCGCCGAGCCGCCCACCTGTCCGGCGTCGATCTCGCCGCTCGGTGCGGCTGGCACTCCAGCAAGATCAGCCGCATCGAGCGCGGGAAACAAGCGCCGTCCGAAGCCGACCTCGCCGACTGGTGCGCAGCCTGCGACAGCATGGCCGTCCTGGACGACCTGGTCGCAAGTCTGCGCAACCTGCGCGCGATGTACCTGGAATGGCAGCGCACCCTGGCCGCCGGGCACGCGCACCGCCAGCGCCAGTCCATCAAGGTCGAAGGCGAGACCCGGCTCATCCGCTGGTACGACCCCGACACCATGCCCGGCCTGTTGCAGACCGAGGGCTACGCCCGCGCGATCCTGCGCGTCTGCATCTCCATGATCGGCGGCCGTGACGACCTGGACGAGGCCGTAGCCATGCGGATGGCCCGCAAGAACGTCCTTCAACGCGCGGGGCATCGCTTCCACATCCTGATCGGCGAGGCCGCCCTGTATCCGACTGTCGGCGACAACGTGGTGATGGTCGCGCAGCTCGAACACCTCCTCGGCGAAATGGAACGGCCCAACCTCCGGCTCGGAGTGATCCCGCTGGACATCGAGTACCGCGCCCCCGCGACGAACTTCGTCATCTACGACCGCGCTCAGGTGCTCACCGAGACCGTCAGCGCCGAGCTGACCATGACCCGGCCGTCCGAGATCGCTTTGCACGAGAAGACCTTCGCCGTGCTCGCCGACCAGGCCGCCTACAACGACGCCGCCCGAACGCTCATAACGCGAGCGCTGGAGCGGCGTAGCGGACCTGGATAACGGTCCTGCTATTCAGTTTCCGGCGGAGGACAGGGCTGCTCCTCATACTGGTCAGCGAAGGAAAGGGCGTGCACCGCGCCGAGATCGTCGCGCAGTGGATCGAGCGGGCCGGCCGCTCGTCGCCTGCCGAGCCTGAGCGCGGCTTGCTTTCGAGCGCGCTCGAAGCTTTAGCGTCAGGGCCGTGACCACGACGAACGATACGAAGACATGGATCATCACGGGCGCGAGTTCGGGCCTCGGCCTGGCGCTCGCCGAGGCGGCACTCGCGGCCGGCGAGCATGTGATCGGGACCGCGCGACGGGCCGACCGGTTCGGCGGGCTCGAGGCGCGGTACGGGGATCGGCTCCTCACCATCGAGCACGATGTGCGCGACACGGCGGGAGCGGCCACGGTCGTACAGCGCGCGCTGGAGGTGTTCGGGCGCGTCGACGTGCTCGTCAACAATGCCGGTGCCGGACAGGTCGGTGCCGCCGAAGAGATCACGGATGCCGCGCTGCGGGCCATGCTCGAGCAGCACCTGTTCGGACCGGCCGCCTATGTGCGTGCCGTGCTGCCCCACCTGCGGGAGCGTCGCTCGGGTGCGATCGTGCAGATGAGCAGTCAGGGCGGGCGGATGTCGTTCCCCGCCGTCGGCAGCTACTCAGCAGGCAAGTTCGCACTCGAGGGCTGGTCGGAGGCGCTCGCGGGCGAGGTCGCACCGTTCGGCATCCGCGTCCTCATCGTCGAACCCAGTCGCTTCCGTACCGCGTTCAACGCCGCCGATGTGCTCAACACAGCGCAGCAGAGCGCGATCTACGACGAGGCCATCGGTGCCGTGCGCGCGAACATGGCCGAGGCCGACGGCATCCAGGAGGGCGACCCGGCACGCGCCGCCCGGGTGATCCGCGACATGCTCGGCACCCCCGGTGCGCCGCTGCGGCTCCCGCTCGGCGCCGAGGCGGTTCGCAATCTCACCCGCGTCTACCGTGGTGCGCTCGACGACGTCGAGAAATGGGCGTCTGTGAGTGAGTCGGCAGATTTCCCGGGCACGCCGCCCGCGGTGCGCGCGTTCTGATCGCCGTACGCTGTGGGCCATGGCCACCGAAGCGCTGATCGAACGCATCCTCGCTGCCAGCGACGGGCCATCCTCGTCGGCGATCGATGCGCTGCACGAGCTGCTCGACGACGCCACGATCGAGGCCTCGACGGTACCCAAGAGTGTCGCCGAGGCCGCCCGGCTTGTCGGGCTGTCGACGCACACCCTCCGGTATTACGAGCAGGAGGGACTCGTGCGGCCCGCTCGCAACGCCTCCGGGTACCGCGAGTACTCCGCGTTCGACCTGCGCCGCCTCGTCTTTCTCACCCGGATGCGCCTGTCCGGCATGACCATGACCGACCTCAAGCGCTACATCCTGCTCGTCGAGCAGGGCCCGAGCACCATCCCGGAACGCCGCCGCATCATGCTCGACCAGCGAGACCGAATCACACGGCAGATCCGTGAGCTCGGCCTGGCGCTGGAGACCACCGAGTACAAAATCCGCGTCTACGACGGACACCCGGAAGGCTGACGCCCACCCTCTGTCCAACGGGCTGATGTGAGCGTGTTTCATAGGTGATCACCGATGAAACAGCGGTCCACCGTTTACATCGGAACCGGCAATTTACCCGAGCGGTAGGGGGGCGAACCCCTCTGGCACCCACGACGAGGAGTGCCCCGCAGTCGAACCGAGAATTCTCGGTTGTCCTGCCTCACGAGGCTTTCGCGCGGTTGGGCCACGCGCACCGAACAACAGTCCTCCCCGACCGGCGTCCGGCTGGGGCCGAACACCAGGGACACGTTGTCAGAAGGCGGTGGTGATGGGGCCCGGTGTCCAGGTTCCGGAACGCTGCGATCGGTCGAAGGTTATGTGGGCCGGATTGGTGGTCGGGTCCAGGAAGGTGTAGCGCTCGAGGGAGCCCCAGTCGCGGTGCCAGTCGTGGTCGAGGTAGGTGGGCAGGGTCTCGGCGGCGAGGAGGAGCCCGGTCCAGCCCAGTGGACCGCCGCCGTCGTGGCCTTGCCACAGGTTGGTGATGGTGGCACCGCTGCGGTCGGGCAGAATCCGGTATTCGGGCGGGGTAGCGACGCCGCCGCGGGTGGGCATGAGTTGCTGGCAGGGGAAATGCAGTCCGACTTCCCAGTCGAGCAGCACTGGAGTCCGGTTTCCGAGCACGGCGTTGAGAGTGCGTGTCTCGGGCACCCGGGGCGGGGTGAGGGCCAGCCACTGGTCGGGCGCCAAGTCCTTGTCCGTGGCGACGATCCGGACCACATCGGCCTCGCCGGGGAGCCGGTCGAGAGGCACCCGCAGGTTGCGCCACGACGGCGCCGGTCCGATATCGATGGGTTCGACCGAACCGAGCGCCGTCACGGTGCCTTCGGCCCCGCTTCGCCCGGCTTCGACGACGAGATCCTGGCCGGGAGTGACGATGCCGTCCTCATCGGTGGATCGGATCCGGCCGGCGACGGCGATGGCGATGATCCGGGCCTCGCCGGTGCCGGTGGCCGGGGGCAGCCGGTACCAGCCACTGATCAACTCCGCGGGCGCCTGCTCACCGTGCTGATAGCTGCCGAGTACGGGGGTGACGGCGGGATCGAGCCCGAACGGCAGCGGAACATCGCTGCCGTTGACCCCGGTCCCGCGCGGCGTGCCGGTCTCGGAGCCGGCGGGAACAGCCGTGCGGTCGGTATCGGTGGAGTCGTTGGGATCGTCGACCGAGTTCGCCAGCCCCGTGGTCGACTCGACCTCGTCGGAGGTGAGGTCACCGGAGACACCGTTGGCGGTGAACCCGGTCGCGGTGGTGGCGGCCAACGCGGTGGCGATATCGCCGGCCGCGGGAGTGAGCATGGACGTGTTCGGATCGGTCTCGACCAGGACCTCGTCGGCCAGGCCGCATCCGTCATCGAGGGCCGCCAGGTTCGCGGCCGCGATCGAGTAGGAGCCCTGCTGGGCGAGCGCCGCTTTGGTCATCGACAGCAACTGGAAGAGCACCATCGCCGTAGCGACCGGCAGCAACACCGGGACCCGGGTCACCCGGACAGTGCGCGAGCGTGGCCGCGGTGCGGTCGGGCGGAGGTGGAACCAGGCCGCCGACACCAGACACACCACCGCGGCCCCGGCCGCGACAGTGGACAGACCCTTACCGGCGATCTCCGGTGGGATATCCGCCCACGGCACACCCCACGACGAGGCGTACCAGTATCCATTGGCGCCGACGAACGACATCGACAGCAAGAAGAACACCGCCGCGGCGAACAGAGCACGGTTACGCGGTGATCGCAGCACCGCCGGGCCGGCCGCTACGGCGGTGAGCGCGGCGATCGCCCCGGCCAGTCCGGCATAGACACCGAAGTGGTGTGTCCACTTGGTGGGAGTGAACATCATCAGGATCATCGCCCCGACCGCGACACCGACGAGACGCTGCGAGGGGCCCGCCGCGGTTCCGGGGATTCGGCCGCCGCGGCGCAGCATCGCCACCATGCACACCACCAGCCCCGCCACCAGGACGAACACTCCGAACCGGCGGGTCAACCAGCCGTCGGCGTTGATCTGCAGCAGCCACTGATAGCGCAGGTACTCGAAGAACCACGGTTCTCCCGGCCCGATCAGGCTGTGCACATGGGTCATCTCCCGCACCCCTGCCACGGTTTGATCGGCGAACACCGCGGTGAGCACGACCAGCCCGGCGGCCGCCAACGGCGCCAGCAGCGGCAGGTAACCGGTATCGCGAGCCCGGTCGGTGATGATCACGACGAGGCGGCGCGCGCCCGCGATGAGCACCGCGAAGCAGATCACCCCGGAGGGGCCGACGGTCAGGGTGAGCGCTGCCAGGATCAGCGCGACCGCCGCGGGGAAAACCCGCCGGGTCGCGAGGGCCCGCTCCATCGAGCACCACGTCAGCAGAACCCCGAGGGCCACGATCGGTTCGGGGCGCAGCCCGTTGTTGAACGGCATCCAGAAGGCCAGAAAGACGGCGGCGCCGGTCCATACCGCGACCGGGCTGTTCTTCACGGCCGCTCCGAGCCGGGGGATCACTTCCCGGCTGATCACCCACCAGGTCAGCAACCCGGCCAGCAGCGCGGGCAGCCGTACCCACGGGCTGACCGCCGAGACCTTGGCCATCGCGGCGAGCAGGTCGTAATACGGTGTGCCGAAAGGCGCCTCGGGCACACCGAACCACCGGAAGTAGTTCGCCATGTATCCCGAACTGTCCGAGGCCCGGGCCATACCGAGCTGATAGCCGTCATCGGAGGTGTTGTTGCCGATGAAATGCCACACCCCCATCGTCGCGACCACCACCGCGTCCACCGGCCGCCACCGCCACCAACGTGCGGGCAGCACCCGCCCCATCCGGCCGCGCCGTGGTCCGTCGAGCCGATACAGCAGCACCAGCGCGGCCAGCGTCGCCGCCGGACACATCACCATCACCGCCAGCTTCACCGGCGACGGTGACGACGAGAACCGGGAATCCACGAGCACGTCGGCCCGCATCCCCGGCACCGGCGCACCTGCCAGATCCGTGAACAGACCCACCACCTGCGGACGCAGGTCTCCGTCGTGGCGTTCACTCTTGTCCACCGGCCCACCACTGCTGGAAACCGTCGCGCCCGCACGGTCCACCCGTAGCGACAATGTGCACGCCCGGCCACGCACTTGTTCCAACGGCGCCGACCACAGCAGGGTGCCCCGGGAGACGACATCGACCCGTCCCGGACGATCCGCCGTATCGGCAACCGCCTTGATCACCAGCCCGTAGCGTTCCGCCTCCGGGGACTGCCGGGGAACCGTCGAGACCACCACACCACCGGTCCCGGCCACGGTGTCCACTGCCGCGCAGGGGATCTCGGCCGACACCTCGTCCGCGGCATAGGACACCAGTGGCGCGGCCACCGACGACACGGTCGCCCCCTGTGGCCACGACACCCGTGCCTGCTCCTGCTCCACCGGGAGGAACGGAATCGAGACCGCGGCCAGGACAGCGACCACCGCCGCCACAACGGCCCACACCCCGACACGTCGACCGGCCACTATCCCGGCCCGCTGATCCCCCTGTGGCATCGAGCCCGGAACAGAAACCCGCACACGATCTTTGCTGACGGTCACGACCAAGGATGCTAACTGTGACCCGGTCGACCGACGACCTTCACACCGGAGCTATATGCCTGTGTGGAGAGATCGAGTGGGCCGGACCCGCCGCGGTCCAGGCGCCCGGCCAACTCATCGACGATGCTTCCTCGGTTCAGTTGCCGGAGCCTGCGACGGTCAGTGCGCACCGGTCATCCGCGCAGGAGCGCCGCAGCCGACCTCTCGTAATGGTTTGTATCAATCCGATCGCCCAGCACGTCGGGCATCCGCGCAGAGCGACGAGCCCGACGGGCAACAACAGCAGGCCGACCGGCCCGATGATCGGGACCAGCATCACCGAACCTGCCAGCGCACCGAAACCCATCGCGCCCCGCACCAGATGCTCGGGCAGGGACGCGCTCGCGAAGCCCGATCCATCAGGTCTTGTTCTGGTCATCATTTCCTCCGGGAGCCGGGTCGTCGAGTGTTTGCCGGACCATCGCGCGGGCCCGGTGCAGCCGCGATTTCATCGCCGCCGTACCGAGCCCGAGCGCGTCCGCGGTCATCCGCCCGCTGTAGCCCTGGATATCGCGCATGATCAGCACGCGGCGATGGTCCGGAGGCAGCGCCGCGACCGCGGCCGCCACCCGGCCCGCTTCCAGCCGCCGCAACGCCTCGTCCTCGGCCGAGGCCGCCGGGGCGCCGTCCGGCAACGGTGTGTGGTCCCGCAATCTCAGCCGCGCACGGCGCAGGCATTCGTTGCGCACTATGCGGAACATCCACGACGCCAGGGCACCGGATGCCCGCAGGATCCCGATCTTGCGATACAGGATGATCAATGCTTCCTGCGCCACGTCCTCGGCGTCCTCCGGAGTGGCGCACAGGGACCGGGCGAAGCGCTGAATGTTGGGATGGGAGCCCGACACCAATGCGGTGATCGCATCGACATCACCACCGCGCGCGGCGTCGATCAACTGCGGACCGGGCCAGGTCGAGTCAGCCACGCCCACCTCTTTTGCGTTTCACGACGACCATGCATGTGCAGAGCAGCACCAGGCCGATGGCGACAGACAATCCGATACCCACACTCACGACAACCTCCTGTTCGGGTCCCGGCATCTACCGGGACCCGTATAAGAGGCACGAGCGGGGCCGAAGGATTCATACCGTCCGAAATTCCTCCGTCTTCGCGGCGAACCATCGGCCGACGATCGGAGAATCGGCGGCCGCGCGCCCGAAGCAGCCGTGGCCCGCTATCCGGGGACCGGATGCCTGTCGTCCTGTGGTGGAGTGAGGTCGTCGACCACCACGAGGTTTCCGCCCGCCTCCTTGGCCCGGTACATCGCGGCGTCCGCGCACTGCAGGAGCCGGCCGGGAGTCGGGCGCGGCGAACTCGGGCGGACCGTCGCGTCGTAGACCGCCACACCGACACTGGCGGTGACCTCCACCGTGGTCTCGGGTGGTTCGGCCACCGCGCGGCGCAGGCGTTCGGCCTCGGCGCGCGCGGTGGCCGCCGCGATGGGCGCGGCCACCACGAACTCCTCCCCACCGGTCCGCGCCACCACCGCCGACTCACCGGCGGCGTCGTGCAGTCGTCGCGCCGTGCGCACCAGGACGGTGTCGCCGACGCGGTGGCCCCAGGTGTCGTTGACGTTCTTGAAGCGGTCGAGGTCGAAGGTCATCACACAGATCGCCGGATGGCGTTCCACCAGTCGCGGCAACCGGATCTCCAGGCCCCGGCGGTTCAGCAGTTCGGTCAGCGGATCCGATAGTGATTCGGTACGCAGCAGCCAGTAGACGAGCTGCAACGCGGGCAGCGCGCTGACCACCGAGACGAACAGCAACAGCGCCACCGCGACACCCATCCGGACGTCGCCGCCGCCGGTGATGATCCGTACCGAGAACACGATCACCGACAGCAGCGCCCACACCGAATGGGCGGCCAGCACCCGGGCGCTGTGGAAGAAACCGATATAGCTGCCGGTGACGACGAGCAGCACCGCGCCCATCGCCGCGAACAGCCGATCCGGCAGCTGCAGGAATTCGACGGTCACCAGGACGTCGGCGCATCCGATCAGCACCAGTGATTCGTTCTTGCTCGGCCAAGGCAGGAGCCACCAGCGCAGCGCCCACAGGGTCCCGGACAGCACTCCGACCGTCGAGGCGATACCGGGGTCACCGGGCGGACCCACGGGCGTGCCCGCGATCACGGCGCCGAACACCGCGATAACGGCGCCGGCCACGCCGATCAGTGCCCGTAGCGGCCCCAGTGCCGATCGGGCCGCCAAGGTGCGCACCAGCCAGCTGTAGTCGACCGAATCGTTCCACCAGGCCCGGAGCGTCTTGCCGTCATTCATCGACTCACCCTTGGTCCCGACCGCGTTACCTGCCTCGCTCGTCGACGCATGAGACCCCGGGGAATCCCACCCGCTCATTGGAGCAGTCCAGTCCAAACGTATTCATACCCGACCGGCAAGCCTGTGGTCCACCCCACCCACCACGCGTCCATGCAATTTCCGCAGGTCGGCTCCGCGGCACAATGCGGCCATGAGGCATCCTCCCTCTACGCTGTTCGTGGCCGGATAGCGACAGCGACACGCCGTTCGCTTCGCACACGCCGTGCGCGATAGCCCTGTCCTACGGATCCGTCTCTAAGTTGGCCGCATGGTCGGAGCCCAACATGAGGCAATGCACCGGATCTTCCAGAACGATCCCGGCGTCTTCGCACGTGCCATTCACGAGTTGAACCTTCCGTTCGGCGATCCCGTGTCCGTCGAACTACTTCCGACCGATGTCACCGAGATCGAACCTCTCGAACGCCGGATAGACACGCTCCTCCGCATCACCACCGCGGAGGAGGCCTTCCTGCTCGTCGTCGAAGCGCAACGCGGCAAGGACGCCGGAAAGCTTGCGTCGTGGCCTTACTACCTGGCCTATCTGCACAACAGATACGACGAGGTTCCACACCTGCTGGTGATCTGCCAAGACGAGTCGATAGCCCGATGGGCGGATAAGCCGATCACCGCCGCGTCGAACGGCCGGATAAGCTTCGCGGTGTATCCGCTGGTTCTGGGTCCGCACAATGTTCCGGTTATTTCCGACCAGTCCCAGGCGGCCGCCGATGTGCCGCTGGCGGCTCTGTCCGCGATCACCCATGTGAACGACCCCTGTATCGGTGACATACTGAAAGCCCTGGCCGGTGCACTGCAGAGCATCGACGAAAGCGACGCGGAAGTTTTCGCCCTGCTCACCGAAGCCGGCCTCGGGAGCAGCCCGGCCGGAGAAACCTGGAGGCATCTCATGACGCTGAACTCGTCCATGATCCGCACCGTCACGACGGAACGCATCCGCGATGAAGGTCGGGATCAGGGTCGCGCGGAAGAGGCGGCGGGCAGCATTCTCCGGGTGCTCGAGCGCCGGGGGATCGTCGTCACCGATACTCAGGCGGCTCGCATCCGGTCGTGCACCGACCTGGAAGTTCTCCGGCATTGGCTGGACCTCGCCACCACTGCCGAATCCGTGGACGAGATTCTCACCTGAATCCGGTCGGCGACCGAGCCCGCTGGTTCGGCCGGGCACGCTCCGGCGGCTGCCGGTCGCCCCGGCCCCTCAGAGTCCGCCGATCCCCTTCCCGAGGACGACTACGCCCATCAGCAGCAGCACGATCGCCAGCACCAGGTGGTTGTTCTCCTGCAACCAGTCGCGCAGGCGGCCCAGGGGGACTCGCAACCGGTCGGCGGCCACCATGTAGCCGAGGATCACCGCCAGTACGGTGGAGGCCGAGAGCAGTGTGAAGACCACGACGGCGACGACCTGACCGCCTCCGCTGATGCTGCCGGCACCTATTACGACGCCGGCCGACAGGCACAGGAGCAGGTTCTTCGGGTTCACCGCCGACAGCAGCACCCCCAGGCCGAACGCCCGCTCCACGGTGAGTTCGTCGACCGCCCGCATCCACGCCGGGACCTCGGTGTCGTCGCGGTGCCACCACTGCACCGCGGCCAGGGCCAGCAGCAGGACGCCGAGCACGATCTTCGCCCAGGCCCCGGCCCCGGACGGCTCCCGGTAGGGCGAACCGCCCAGCGGCCCGGCCAGCAGGGTGACGATCGCCGTCGCCAGCGCGATCCCGGCGACCCAGCCGCCCGCGAATCCGAGACCGGCGCCGCGCGCCCGGGCCGACAGGATCATCAGGATCGCCGCCACGATCGGGATCGGCGAGATCGCCACGCCGACCGCGATCGGCAACAGATCACCCAGGACACTGCCCATGTTCAGGAAGGTAGAGCAGAGCGGCCACCGCCCGCCCGGACAGCGCGGCAGCGCTCCTGTGTCGTTGCCCCATCGTGACCGCTACGTCTTCCGGCCGCAGGTCCGGCCGGGATCGGTCAGTGCCTCGGCTCCAGCACCACCACGGCGGTCTCGGTGGAGCGCAGTGCGGCATGGGCGTCGAGATCCGCCATCCGCTCACCCCACCGCTCCCACAGCCGGGCCCGTTCCGGGCCCTCCGCGATCCGGGCGTGTACCGCGCGATCGCCGCTCTTCAGTTCGACCGTCGCCTCCGGCCGCTCCCGGAGATTGAGCCACCACGCCGGTTCGCCGTCGGACCAGCCGTTCATCGCGAGGGTGACGAGGTTCGGGCCGTCCTCGAAGTAGCCGAGCAGGACGCTGCGGTTGCGCCCGCTACGGCGCCCGGTGGTGGTGAGCCGCATGGTTCCCCAGTGAGTGGCGTCCTTCGGAGTCCACAATCCGAACCGCCCGAAGGTCACCCGGTACAGCGCGCGGTGAATGTGCCAGGCCGAGACGACGAACCAGCGGGGTGGGATCTTCGCGATGCGGTCGGATTCGCTGGGCACCGTAGGCCTTCCGCCGGACCCGGGCCTGTGATCGCCCGAGACTTGTGGCCACGATTCTCCCATCGATTCGGGATCGGCGGGGCGCAGCCGAACCCGTTACCACCCGAGGGCGCCCCACCACCTCGATCGACCCTTTCTGTCGTCGAAGGCCCGGTTCAGCCGGACGCGGGAAGGGCGTAGGAGAAGCACCGGACCCGAGGTAGCCACAGCAGCAGATCGGTGAGGTCGGTCAGGGTTGTCGCCTCGCATACTCGCGCGAGGCCGCGGTGCAGACGCTGCCACTCGGCCAGATCGCCGCGAGGTATCGGGCCCAGGACCCGGTTCGCCCAGGCGTCACCGGCCGCGTGGGGTTCCAGATCCGCGAGGAAATCACGGAGTGGAGTGCCGGGGTCACGGTGGGTGAGACCGCCCGATATTTCCCGCGTCTGCTCCGGCACCGTGTCCAGCACGGCACCCAGCATCCGCGAGTTCGCGGTGAGCAATCCGAGCAGCACGATCACCGCCTGGTACTCCCCCGGTGCCCCGTCGGAGCCGAGAAAACGGGACGCGTCCGACAGATCCCGGGTGGCCCGCACCATGCGATACAGATTGAGGAGCCGCTTCGCTTCGCGCGGAGCCCCGATCAGCCCGTCCAGCGAGCCCAGGAGCGTGAGCTCCGCGTCGCTCATCGGCCGGGGCACCGGCCGGAGGACGGCGGGTACCCGCTGCAGATCGACTTCGGAGCCGGGTTCCGCGGTGATCGACTCCGTCTCGGCGGACCGGATCACGCCCGCGGCCGGCGTCGGGTCCACCGGGCCGGATCCGTCGCCGGGCACCGGCCCGGAATCGAGCGCTGCCGGCAGGGCGGGGACCGCGCGAGCGGGCTCGTCCGAGCCGGGCTCCGGATCGCCCGGCCGGACCAGTGCGCGAAGGAGACCTGCCAGTCCGCTGGGCGACATCGCGGGCAGCACCAGCGGAATATTGATGATCTTCTCCAGATAGTCCTCGGGAGTGTGGCCGAACCCATCCGGTTCCTCGGTATCCGACAGCAGGAGATCGGCGTAGCTGGTACGCAGCGAGCGCAGCAGCCACCGCGGATCCACCCCGACCACCACGACGAACAGTTCGAAGGCCAGCATCAGGTGCACGGCCTGCAGCACATCGACGACATGCGCCGGAGGACACCGGTCCAGATCATCGATATACAGCACGATCCGATCCACGGGCCGCCGGGACCGATCCCATTGCTGATCGTCGGCACGCCATTCGGCCATCAGCTCGACCAGCTGCTCGAAATCCTTGCGCACGGTGGAGATGAGACCGAGACTGCCGGAATAGGTGTCGCTGCGCGCGCGTTCGGCGACGAAATCGTGCAGCCGCCGCCCGGGCGCCAGCCGGGCGAGTTGTCTGCCGAGTTCACCGATATGGGCGATGACCTCGTCCAACTGCGCCTGCGCCACACTCTGTTCGGCCTCGGCGATACGGAGGCGGTCCAGCGTATCCGACATCTGTTCCGATACCGCCGCGTCGGCGGCATCGAGCATGCCGGTGTGCAGGTCCTGGGCCAGTTCCCGCAGCGCCCGCACCCCGGAGCGTGCCCGCACCAGCCAGGTGGTCCCCGTCGCGGCCAGTAATCCGAACAGGCCCACCAGCGCGGTCAGCCATTCGCGCACAGCGGGAGCGACGGCGGCGAGCAGGACCCCCAACAGCAGCACCACCGCCGCGACGCCCAGCGCGACCCGGCCGCGATGATCCGCGGGTACCCGCCGCAGCGCCTCGGCCTCGTCGATGGTCCCGTGCATTTCGTCGGCGAGCATCCGGGCCTGCGCCGCCTCGTCCTCGACCCCCAGCCGGCGCCAGAGATCGTCGATCCGGTCGCGGAACCGGCCGGAGTTACGCAGGGCCGTGAGCAGATCCGCGGCATTGCGTTCCCGGTCGGCGGCCGCGCGTTCGATCTCGGCCCGGAGCGCGGCCGCGGTGTCACCGGCCTCACGGGTAGCGCTTTCCAGTTGCCCGCGCCGATCGACCCGCTGGGCGAGTTCTCGCCGGATCCGGTCGGCGCGTTCGCGCCCACCGGGGCCGGATCCAGCGAGCTGAGCGAAGATTTCGTCTCCGAGACTGGCCCACAGGTTGCTGTCGGTGTAATGCCAGGCGTTGAAGCCGATCTGCACGATCTCGGTGCAGTAACGAGCCTCCGATCCGGCGAGTTCGCCGATCCGGTCCCGCAGCATCGCCATGAAATAGCTCTTGCCCGACCCCCACGCGCCGAAGATGCCCACCGACAGTGGCAGCGGCGTCTCGCGGTCCGCGATGACGGTGGCCAGCATCGACACATACGGTGCCACGCCCAGCTGGTCACGGGTCACCGGGATACCGACCGTCGGGTCGACCAGATCGCTGGAGAGGCCACCGGCCAGTTCCCCCACCACGGTCGGCCGCGCGCGGGCGAACTCCGCGGCCACGGCCTCCGCCTCGTCCACCCGGCGGCAGAAGAAGACGAGGGACTCCAGCTGATCCTGGGCTTCGTCGAGCGCGGATTCGAGCGCCGCTCCGACGACAGCGGGTACTACCTCGGAGAGCGGTTCGCCGAGGACACCGGTGGTGAACAAGGGCAGACCCAGTGCCCGGGTCCCGCCCTCGGCGGCGAGCCGGATCGCCTGCCGGACGGCGGATCGCAAGACATCGGGTGCCGGGCTGTCGCCGCCGATCCGACGTGGGTTGACCAGCAGCGCCCGCTCCGGCCGCGCCGGGGAGAGCGCGAAGAACCGGGGATGGTCCGCATCGATCAGTTCGTAGGTGATCAGGTTCCAGGCCGCGTCCGGGTACTGGTCGCGCAGGGCATGGCCGAGTAACCCGAGCCCCGAGCCGACCGATACGGCGATCGTGTCGATATCCAGCTCCCAGGGCCGCTCGGTCGTCGCCACCGCGAACCTCGTCGCACCGACCGTGCCGAGATCTGTCACCACCGCATCCGCGGATGTCGTCATTACGAGCTCCCCCTGCGCGCCGGTATCCGCGCGACCACTGTCCGGCCGGCGCCGGCTATGAGACCGGACCGCGCACAGCCTAACTCGCTCCGATTCCGGGCTCCCCCCTCTGGAGCCCGGAATCGGCGGACCCGCCCGCATCGAAGTGTCGGAGCGCCGGTCGTCCGGTTCCCGGCCGGGGACAGTCATTAGAGCGCACCCGGTCCTACGACCGGGAGGGCGCGAGAAACTATTCTGGGGGTGAAACCGGACGGATCTGGAGGTACACGTGGATCCTCGCCTCACCGAGGCCGTCATCCCGCCGTTGGTATTGCTCGGTGTGGCCGATCTCGGCGAGCGCCAGGGTTTCGCGGTCGAGACCTGGCTGTCCGGAACCGGTCTGGGCAGAGACCGTTTGGACTCACCGGATACGAGGGTGTCCTTCACTCAGGCAGCCACATTCTTGAAGCGCGCGCTGCGCGAACTGCCCGGACCGGTCGGCATCCAGGTGGGAAGCCGTGATGCCCTGCAGTCCTACGGCGTACTCGGCCTGGCGGTCCGGTCGTCGGCGACGGTGGCCGATGCGGTGCGGCTGGGTATGGAACTGCATCAGGCCTCCGGCAGTATGACCGACGCGGAGGCGGAGTTCGTGGGCGGCGAATTCGCGCTGCGGCTCTACGAACGGGCACCAGAGCCCGAACTGCTCCAGTTCCTGTGCGAGGAATCGTTTTTCAGCACATTGCTGCTGTTCCGATCGTTCTGCGGGCACGAGGTCCGGCCGACGCTGGTCGAATTCACCTACCCCGAACCACCACATTCCGGCGCCTACCGGCGATTCTTCGGCTCTCCCCTCCGGTTCGGCGCCGACGCCAACCGGATGAGTTTCTCGGCGGACCTGCTGGCGAGCCCGATCGCCACCTACAACCCGATGAGCCTGGAGATCGCCGTCCAGGCCTGCCGAGAACTGGTGGCTCCGGACAATCCCCCGCCCGATCTCGTCGGCACCGTGGAGGCGCTGCTCGCCGACACCGTGCGCCGCCCCCTGACCATGGCGGAGATCGCCGAGCGCCTGTACCTGACCGAACGCGGACTACGGCGGCGGCTGGCCGGCTCGGGCCATACGTTCAGCGAGATCCGCGACCGCGTTCGCGCCCGCCGGGCGCGGTTCCTGCTGGTCGATTCCGGGTTACGGATCGCCGATATCGCCGCGGAGGTCGGTTTCTCCGACCCGCGCGAGTTCCGGCGGGCCTTCCGGCGCTGGACCGGCGAGGCACCGGCGGAACTGCGCCGCCGTCACCGTGGACAGGGGCCCGGAACCGACCCGGTCGCCACCGCCGCCGATTCCGCGCCCGGGAGATCGCCGGACGAGGCCCGCGTCAGCTGACGTCGCGGCGCAACCAGGTGATCTCCGCGCCCTCACTGCCGGTGCGGTAGATCTCGAGGTCCTCGTCCCAGGCGGTTCCGAGTGCCCGGTCGATTTCGGCGGGCAGGTCGTAGACGGCGTGGCGGCCGAGTTCGAGGCCGGCCCGCAGCATGGCACGCAGGCGCATCTCACCCACCATCACGTCGCCGTTGGCGCTGGTGGAGCCGTGCCAGAGGCCGAGCGAGGGAACGAAACTGTAGCGTTCGCCGTCCACCCCCTCGCTGGGGTCCTCGGTGACCTCGAAGCGCAGCACCGGCCAGGATCGCAGCGATTGCGCGAGACGGGAGGCGGTGCCGACCGGGCCGACCCAGTCGGTGGTGGCTCTCAGTTGTCCGGGAGCGGCGGGCTGGGCGGTCCAGCGGAGGCTGGCGGGTGCGCCGAGAGCGGCCGCGAGTGCCCATTCGATATGCGGGCACAGCGCGGTAGGCGACGAGTGTATGAAGACCACACCCGCCGTCGCCTCCCCGTATCGACTCGATGCGCGCACCACGTACACCTCCGGTTTCGACGATGCTCGTCTTCCCCAACGATCCGTCGACAAGGCGTTGCCCGAGTGTACTCGAGTGCCCGGTGTTGCACGTGTTACTTATCGGCCCGTGTTGCGCGCGAGCCTGGTCTCCTCGATCACCGAATCGCTGAACGGGGGCCATACTTCGCGCGACCAGTCGCCGAAATTCTCGTCGCTCAGGGCGACACACGCCAGGTCGAGCACCGGATCCACCCAGAGGAAAGTGCCCGACTGCCCGAAATGACCGTATGTCCGTGGCGAGTTCGCCGACCCGGTCCAATGCGGTGCCTTGCCGTCGCGGATCTCGAACCCCAGTCCCCAGTCGTTGGGCCGCTGCGAACCGAAACCGGGCAGCACCCCGTTGACGCCGGGGAATTGCACGGTGGTCGCGTCGGCATGGGTCCGGGACGAGATCAGCCGGGGCGCGAGCAGTTCGGCGGCGAAGGACAACAGGTCGGCGAGGGTGGAAGACGCGCCGTGACCGGCCGATCCGGTGAGTTCGGAATCGGTCATGCCGAGCGGCTCGAAAACGGCCTCGCGCAGATACCGCGGGAAAGGGATACCGGTGTTCGCGGCGACGAAATCGGCCAGGATCTCGAAGCCGGCGCTGGAGTAGATACGGCGGGCGCCGGGTTCGGCGAGGATATCGGCGGTATCGAAGGCAACCCCGGAGGTGTGGGCCAGCAGATGCCGGACGGTCGAACCGGGCGGTCCGGCGGGCTGGTCGAGTTCGATCGCGCCCTCTTCCACCGCCACCAGCACCGCGTAGGCGGCAAGGGGTTTGGTCACCGAGGCGAGGCGGAAGGCCCGGCCGGCATCACCGGTCGATTGCCGCCCCTCGCGGGTGACGACACCCGCGGCGGCGTGCCGTACCGGCCATTGTTCGATCTGCTCGAATGCGCGCACACCCCCGACACTACGAGACAGCCCCGACCCCGCGGCAGCCGCCCGAATCACGCCGACGCGCAGACGTCCGGCGGATGGCCCCGGCATCGCGGGGCACATCCACCCGGAGACCGGCGTCAGCGATCCGCGTCGGTGTACTTGATGATGCCGCGGATGTTCTTACCGTCCAGCATGTCCTTGTATCCCTGGTTCACATCCTCCAGCGAGTAGCTGCGGGTGACCATATCGTCCAGGTTCAGCTGACCTGCCTTGTACAGCGAGAGCAGCCGCGGGATGTCCTGCCGGGCATTGCCGCCGCCGAAGATGCAGCCCTTGACGGTTTTCTGCAGCATCGAGAGCAGGAAGGTGTTCATCCGCACGTCGAAGGCGTCCATCCGGCCCATCGAGGTGACGACCAGGGTGCCGGCCTTGGCCGTGAGAATCAGCCCCTCCTCGATGTACTCGCCCTCCATCTCGCCCATGGTGAGGATGACCTTGTCGGCCATCCGGCCCTCGGTGGCCTCCATCAGCGGCATGATCGCGTCGGTCATGCTGGCGTAGGTGTGGGTGGCGCCGAACTTCTTCGCCTGTTCGAGCTTCCACGGGTTCGGGTCGATGGCGACGACCTTCTGCGCCCCGGCCAGCACCGCGCCCTGCAACGCGCTCATCCCGACACCGCCGATCCCGACGATGGCCGCCGTATCGCCGGGCATCACGTTGGCGACATGGGTGGAGGAGCCGAAACCGGTGGGCACACCGCAGCCGACGAGGCAGGCGACCTCGAACGGGATCTCGGGGTCGATCTTGACCACCGAGCTGTAGTGCACGGTCATATACGGCGAGAAGGTCCCCAGCAGGCACATCGGGATGACGTCCTTACCGCGGGCCTGGATGCGATAGCTGCCGTCGCTCACGGACTGGCCCGACAGCAGGCCCATTCCGAGGTCGCACAGCGCCATATTTCCCGATACGCACGCCGGACAGCGGCCGCAGGCAGGAATGAACGACAGCACCACGTGATCACCGACGGCCAGGTCGGGCGGGGTGTTGGGGCCGAGTTTGGTGATGACGCCCGCGCCTTCATGGCCGCCCATGGCCGGGAAGGACGGCATCGGGGTGGCGCCGGTGACCATGTGATGGTCCGAATGGCACATACCCGCGGTTTCCAGCTGGATCTGCACCTCACCGGCGCGCGGGTCGCCGAGTTCGATTTCCTCCACGGACCACGGTTCGTCGATCCCCCACAGGATCGCGCCCTTCGTCTTCATTCGTGTCCGACCTCTCGCATGCGCGGGCTTTCATGTGACAGCCTCCACAGTACGACATCAACTGGAACACGTTCTAGTAGATCGCGGAAGATTCCCCGGCCGAACTGGTCGAGCGACCATACGGCAATGGCCGACGCCGGATCCACCGCCACCGGCCACTGCCGGAACCACTCCCGAATCGCCCACTTCCACCATGGATACCGGCGATACGGTTCGCACGGGGGTTACTCCCGCCGACCACCCTCGGGCCACTCCCGAGTCCGGAACCCGTTACCCCAACGTCACTCAGGAGTGAAACCTGTTCTCACTCCATGAGGCCGCGTGCCCGCGCGAAGAGTTCGAGCGTGTTCGCATGCAGGAAATCGCCGACCTGCTTCGGCGCCTTCCCCGCGAACGCCCGGGCGTAGGTGCCCTCGAGCACGATGCCGAGTTTGAAACACGCCAGCACGGTGTACCAGGTGACCGCGCCCAGGTCGCGCTCGGAGAACTTGCCGTAGTGCTCGATCATCTCCGCGCTCGACGGCAGCCCGCCGGCCTCGCCGAGTTTGCCGATGAGCGCGGCGCCGGAGGTCCCGGGCTCCGGCCGGGTCGCGATCTGCCAGCCGAGATCGAGCAACGGGTCGCCGATGGTGGACATCTCCCAATCGACCAGCGCCGCGACCTCGGGCTGCTCGTAGGAGAACATGATGTTGGCGAGATGACAGTCGCCGTGCAGGATGCCGGGCGTCCATTCGGCGGGCCGATGCCGTTCCAGCCAGTCCGCCACGTCGGTCAGGCCGGGGATCTCCGGGCCCGGGTAGTTCTCGTTGGCCGAGTACGAGTCGAGTTCGTGCATCCAGCGGCCGACCTGACGCTCCAGGAACCCCTCCGGCTTGCCGTAGTCGGACAGGCCCAGCGCCCGGTAGTCGAGTGCCCCCAGCCGGGCGATCGCCTCCACCGCCGAGAGGCCCATCTGCCGCCTGGCCTCGGGATCGTCGGCGAACCGCTGCGGCAGCTCGGTCTGCGGGTTGTAACCGTCGATCGGCTCCATCAGGTAGAACACCGCGCCCAGGACCGACTCGTCGAGTTCGGCGGCGATCACCCGGGGGGCGCGGACATCGGTGCCCGACAGCGCGCCCAGCAGGCGGGCCTCGCGCCGGATGACCTCGTTGCTCTTCGGGCGCAGATGCGCCGGGCCGCGGCGCAGGACGTAGTCCCGGCCGCCCCGGGTGAAGCGCAGCATGATGTTCTGCGTCCCCCCACCGAGAGCCGTCACATCCCGGAACTCACCACCGGCGAGCCCCCGCTCGTCCATCCAGTTCCCGACCACGGTGAAGTCGACGTGCTCACGATCCACGCCTACCGGCTGCGCAACAGACATGCCTGACATTGTGCCCCACCCGCCCGGCCGAACTGCGGGCAACCGACAACAGTTCGGGGCCCGGGCCGGGCGTAGGGTTCTGACCACGATGTCCTTCTCTCTCACGCTCCAGCATCGGATGCTCGGCCGCGCCGTCGACACCGAGGCGGCCTTCCTCCGGCTCCACGGCGCGTCGGCCACCGCGTTCTGGCTGGACAGCGCGCATGTCGAACCGGGGCTCGATCGGTTCTCTTTCCTGGGCGACGCCACAGGACCGCTGGCGGAAGTGGTGCGCTACCGGGTGGGCAGCGGGAACGTCACCGTGACCGGCGCGGACGGGCGGACCCGTTCGGTGCCCGGCACCGTCCTGGACTACCTGGACGAGCAGTTGCGGGCGCGCAGCCTGCCCCCGGCCACGGATCTGCCCTTCGATTTCACCGGCGGTTATGTCGGATACCTCGGATACGAGGCCAAAGCCGAC
>NZ_JBSFRU010000055.1:0-24508 GCF_053589395.1 Nocardia sp. NPDC003345 | reverse complement strand
ATCCTGTCCCCGCTACTACGAGAAGGCCCCGGAGATCATCTCCGGGGCCTTTCTCCTTCTCTGACGATGTCTCCCTCGTGCCGATGCGCCGGCTGGTTGCCCATGACCCCGGGGCGCGCTTCTCTTCCTCGATACCGTCGAGTTCTCGCGGTCCGCGCGGCCTCTGTTTCGTGCCCGATGCCCGGACTGTGCGGCGAGCTCGATTCCGGGCCCAGTGGCGGGCGCCGGCGGTTCCGGCCCGGATCCGCGCTCCTCCTGGTCGCCGGGCGCGTGGATCGGTCGCGTCGCACCGTCGCTCCGGAAGTCCGTGCGCGAAGGGCAAATAGCTAGCTATTCGAATGGGTTGGTGCGGCACCGAGGGCCGCGGTCTCCGATTCGGACGCGAAAAACCTCTCTGAACAGGAAAATTGGACGCCGTATATAGAGAGGACGGTAAATTGCATCCGTGTAATTCAGCGGCCACCGGCCGGGCGCAGGCGGAGGAGCGTGAAGTGTTTGTGCTCGATGCCGGAACGGTCAACGGGCAGTGGCGTTCTTGCGAGCCGGGCACCGGTCCGTCGCCGCGTGGCCACCCGGGCGGGGGTGTCGTCGGTCCGAGGGCGCGCAACGGTCACGCCGGCCGTCGGCGTCGGCTGCCGGAGATCGCGCCGGACGCTGGACAAGAACCCGGCACGATCGGGAGGATGGCGTGCCATGCCCTCGAATTTCACGCTGAAGGCCACCAACGCGGCACACCGGGCGCTTCTGTGGATCAGTGGCGGCAGATGGGGTACCGAGTTCTACGGGATGCCGGTGCTCGAACTCACCACGACGGGGCGCAAATCCGGCCGTCCCCGGGCCGTGATGCTGACCGCGCCCATCATCGAAGGCGACGAGTACATCATCGTCGCGTCCCGCGTGGGTGATCCGGCCCACCCCGCGTGGTACTGGAACCTGCGTGAAGATCCCGCGGTCGAGATCTCCCTCCCGGATGGCCGCCGCATGCCGATGACCGCCGCCGTCCTGTCCACCGAGGAACGGGCCGGGCTGTGGTCCCGCATTGTCGCCGAGTATCCGGTGTACGGCGACTACCAGAAGCGCACCACCCGTGAGATACCGCTTGTGCGACTCCGTCCGCGGAGCGTATAGACGGCGTGGTCCTCGACCCCAGTGCGTGCTGCTCTTCCGGCGGCCGATCGATGTGGTGAACGAACTCGCGCCCGGTATCGAGCATCGTGCCGATACCCGGCCCCAGGCCGCCACCTACGCCCGCCGCCGGTGGCGGGCCGGCGGTCAGGCGTTGCGGGTCAGGGTCGGGGGCGCCGGTTCGGGCTCTCCGGCCGGTACCGCGTCGGTCATGATGTCGCGCCACCAGGAATCCAACCGGCTGGGTTCGGGCCAGATAACCGGAGTGTGCTCGGAGTTCAGTTCCACGTCGTGCTCCTCGGGGCCGGTGTTGTCGTCGGGCATCCTTGCCTCCTGTACGCGTGGTGACCGGCGGATCACCGCGTGCACAGCACGCCGCCTCGAATGCGCCCCCGAAACCGGTTCGCCGGGAATTCCCGCGACCGAGCAACGAGGTGACAGCAGTTCGCCGGACCCGCCCGGTACCAATCTGCCGCAATTCTAGCCTTTTTCGATCGTGCTGCCCACAGATTCGCAATCCGGTGAAATCGATGATTTATCGGAGGTGCCGGTCGGCGGATACGCGGTATGCTGGATAAGTCTGTGCGAGAACAGGTTCCGGGGCTGTGGCCCGGACCGCACGGGCCGGGATCGACAAAACGACCGGTTTGTAGAATGTGCCGAATGTATTACGCACTGTACTCGCGAAATCTTGAATTAATGCCGGTGTAAATGTTCTTTCATTTGCTCGTGCATTCTGCCGGTACCATGTGAAATCTCGGTGAAGAGCGGATACCGCCTCGCGGCTACACCGCCTGCACGCGGCACCGCGGGCCGGGCTCGCTGAGTACACTGCCGGACATGTCGGTGGCGTCGTCACGGTCGCGGGTTCCGGGTGCGGTGAACGGCTACGAGGCGCGCTGGGAACAGCACAACACCGAGCGCCGCCACGCCATCCTGCGGGCCGCGGTCGAACTGCTGGAGGAGAAGCCGCCCGGGGCCGAGATCCCGGTGCGCGAGATCGCCGCCCGGGCCGGTATCGCCAAATCCGTCGTCTACCGCCAGTTCGGTGGCCGGGAGGACCTGGACCGCAGAATCCGGTCCTATCTGATCGACGAACTCGGGGCGATCCTGGATGTACAGCTCGACGTCTCGTCGGGATCGGTACGCGAGATCATCACCCGGACCGTGCGCGCGGTAGCGGACTGGATGGGCGACCATCCCAATCTCACCGCGTTCGCGCGTACCGGCCCGCCCGCCGGTGGACCGGACTCCGTCGACGCGATCAGTAGTCTCAAGGCCCGGATCACGGAACGGTCCCGGGAGCTGATCGAGGCCATCGCCCGGATCGTGGGTGTGGACGCCGCGGCCCTGGAGCCGGTGCCCTTCGCGGTGGTGACCATGGTCGAGGGTGTGCTGGCGGCATGGGTCGCCGAGCCGCAACCGCGGCGCACCCGCGCCGAGATGGTCGCGGATCTGTCCGCTTACTCCTGGTACGTCCTGGACGGTGCGGCCCGCGCCCTGGGTGTGGAGGTGAACCCCGACCGGGACCTGGCCGAGGTGATAGCCGGGCTCGGCGGCGCGAAGTAGCGCCGCGGCCCGGGCCGGGCCGAACGTCGTCGGTCGGCCCGGCGTACCGGGTCAGGCCACGGCGGGCCGCACCCGGCGTTCCGGTTCGCTGCGGTAGCGCGAACGGTCACCGTCGATACCCAGCGCCTTCCACAGGCGAGTGGTGACCGGGTTCATCAGTCCGAGCTCGTCGGCGAGAGTGCGCATATCGCCGAAATAGCCGGCCAGGATCCCGCGTGAATGCGGACTCCGCCAGAACGCCTCCCGCATCACCTCGCGCGGGATATCGAAGCGGCGCGCGAAATCCGGGGGCGGCGCCATGATCTCGCCGGCGAGCCAGCGCAGCGCCAGCGGGAAGGTGGCGCCGCAGATCGCGGTGGGCACCGGGCCCAGTTTGGCGATGTGGGCCCGCAGGAATTCGCCCGCGAAGGAGATGTGCCGGGCTTCTTCGGCGATATGGATTTCCATGGTCCGCACCACCAGCGGCGGCAGATTCGCGCCGTTGCGGATCATCGCTTTCTGGTAGTGGTCGATGGGTTCCTCGCCGCCCAGGATGCCCAGGAACAGCACGACGTGCGCGTAGCCACCGGCCACGCCGATGAACGGCGAGAGGGCGCGGAAGAGCGGGCGCATCCCGGGTACATCGTCACCGATGCGATTGACCAGTTCCTGGAACATCTGGATGTGATTGCACTCTTCGGTCATCTCGTGCAGGCAATACCGGAATTCCGGTGAGCCGTTCGGCAGTTTCGCGATGTACTGCATCATCCCGCGGATCAGGATCGTTTCGAAGGCCGCGCCCACCTTGATGGCGTTCGCGATCCGCCAGCGCCCGATCTCGATCTGTCGTTCGACCGGCAGCTCGCGGTACCAGCGGGTGGCGCCGAGCGGGTCGTAGTCGGGGGACAGTACCCAGCGTGGATCGTCCCGGTCGAGTGCGAGCTCGGGGGCATCCCACTCGATATCGAGATACGGGTCGAAGCGGCGGTGCACCGAGCCCTCCGACAGCGTTTCCAGCGTCTCGCGGTATCGGGCGTCCAGTTTCGGAGCCCGCGGCAGAGTCGACGGCGTCATCGGTGCCTCCTCGTGCGGTATGGCGTACATCTCTCGGTCCCGAATTTACCGGTACTCGAGGTCTCAGTAAATAGCGCGTCGGCAGGCGACACCTGATCGTGCTGTACCCGGCCGGTCTCAGGAGGTGACGGTGTCGGTGTGCACGCGGATCGTCTCCAACGTGTCGCGGGCCGGATGGAAATCGAGAATCAACAGCGCGGGGCCCGCCGGGAGGTCGGCGCTTATCGTCACCGAGCGGCCGGCGGCCAAGGTTTTGCCCTGGCGCAGCCCGCGGGCGCGGACGGCGAACTCCGTCACGCCGATCGATTCACCCGACCACAGCAGGACGGTCTCGCGGCCACCGGTGAGGGCGGCGAGGGCCGAATCGTCCCCGGCGGTGGCGGCCGCGCACAGCCGCTGCGCTATCCGCTTACCGGTGCGGCCGATGCCGGTGCACGCCCGGGCCATCCCGGCCAGACCGCCGATGCCCTGATTGCGCAGTAGCAGCGCGCCGAGCCGGGTGCCCGCCCGCAGCCCGGCGAGCCCGGTTCCCAGCAGTTGCCCGATCATCGGCAGCAGTTCCCAGTAGGCGGCCAGATGGCCGATACGCAGCCGGCCGTCCTCTTCGGCGACCTCGTACCGCAGATGCATGGGAACCCGGACCCGGGCGCCGCTCGCCATGGTGATCGTGATGGAGAGATCACGCAGGACCGTCGCCGGTCCGGCGAAATCGTGCGCGACGTCGAAGACGATCTCGTTGGGCGCGATGAAGGTGTCGTAGAAGCGGGCGATCGCGTCGTATCCGGTATGCGGCGCCGAACCGACCGGATCGTTGACCACCGCGTCGCGGGTGAACAGCCCCACCCAGGCGTCCCGATCGTGGGCGGCCACCGCGCGGGGTGAGGCCAGTACGGCGTCGCGCAACTGGGTGGCGGTCGGGTCCAACGGCACGGTGGCTCCTTCGGGTCTCCGGATTCGGCGCCCATAGTAGAACAGGTTCTACCAGTGGTCGTTGCCTGCCGACCTGCCTGCTTGTGAAAATGTCGGTGCCGTGCGGCATCATCTGTGCACGCAGCTATTCGACGAAACAGTGAGATTGCCCGGAGTGCGCCATGCCGTCGCGAACACCATCGAACGCGAAGCCGAAACCTCTGTCCGACAACGACCTCGAGCAGATCGCCGCGGAGATCGAGGCGGGGCGCCCGCCGATGGTCTGGTTCACATCCGCGGCGGTGGGGGTCACCGAGGGGCGTTCGGGCAAGGTCGTCTCGCTCGGTGACCCGGCCGACGGCGACTTCCTGCAGATCCGGCCCACCGGTTCCAAGGATGTACTGTCGTTCGGTCCCACCGAGGTCACCCTCGTCAAACCTCCGCGGGATCGGCCGGCCGCCCCCGCGCCCGCGCCGAAATCCGCGCCCGAACAGAAGGAAACGTCCGTGACTCCCGCCGCGTCCCCGTCCGCGCCCACCGCCGCGGCCAAGAAACCGGCCGCCGATACACCGGCCGCCCCGGCGCCGAAGGATCCGGCCGCCGATACGAAACCCGCTACCGCGCCGCGTACCCCGGCCCGGGCGGCCAAGGCCCCGGCCGCCCGCAAGCCGAAGGGCCCCGAGGTCACGGTCACCATCAACGGCACCGCCGAGGGCGAATGGACCGTCGATGTGACCAACGGCAAGAAGCGCACCACGCGCGCACTGCCGGTAACCGGCCCGGCGGTCGCGCAGGCCGCGAAGCTGCTGCACCCCGAGGTCGCCGAAGTGGTCGAGGGTCTGCAGGAATCGGTCCGCGGCGCGCAGGAGGCGAAGGTCGCGCAGTTGCAGGCGGAACTGGAACAGGCCCGCAAACTGCTCGAGGAACTCTCGGACTGAGACCGGATCAGACCGCGGTTTCGCGGGGACGCCAGCCCTGCTGGATCGGCTCGGACGGCGCATGCCGGATCGTGTCGTGGAACATGTAACCGAAACCGCGGCGCTTGGCCAGATACATGGCCGCGTCCGCGTCGCGGATGAGGTCGTAGACGGTCGCGTCGATATCGCGGGGGCCGCCGCACGCCAATCCGATACTGGCGGTCAGCGGCACCTCGCCCGTACTCAGCGGAAACGGCTTCATGAAGATCCCGAGCAGCCGTTCGGCCATACTCGTGGCCTCGTCCCGGTCCAGCGGTGCCAGCACGATGAATTCGTCGCCACCGTACCGGGCCACCACATCGTCGCGCCGGACCGCGGCGCGGATCCGGGCGGCCGCCTGCACGATCAGCTCGTCACCGACCGTATGGCCGTAGCTGTCGTTGATCGTCTTGAATTCGTCGAGGTCCACGAACAGCAGGCACAGCGGGCGTTCCGCCCAGTCACGGTGATCCCGGTGCAGCACCCGCAACAGCGCGGAGCGGTTCAGCAGGCCGGTGAGCGGATCGTGATCGGCCTGGTACTGGGCGCGCCGTTCGCTGCGGGTACTGCGGCCGATGGCACGTTCGCTACGGACCAGCAGGCCGACGAGCAGCAGGGCCAGGACCGTGGACACCACCACCTGGTCCAGTTGGCTCAGCGGTGCGCGCGCCACCGGGACGAGTGAGGAAACCACCAGGGCCACCGCGATCACACTGGCCCGCTGCCGGGAATGGTTGGGCCCGACCGCGCGCCGCTCGCTCACCGTCGCCATGGTGGGATGCAGGGCCGCCGCACCGAAAGCGGTGAAGGCGCCGAGCAGCGGCAGCAACAGCAGCACCGGATCCGTGGTGAATGTTCCGGCGGCGGCGAGCCGGAGACCGATCTCGGTGAGCAGCGCGAAGGCCAGTCCGATATGCAGCAGCCGCAGCGCGGTTTCCGAACGGCTCGAGGTCGCCAGTGAATGCGCCAGCAGGGTCAGCAGCAGTGCGTCGAAGACCGGATACGCCACCACTGTGAAGGTGTTCATCCGGCCGTCGACCGAGTGCAGGACCGGCGCGATGAGGAAGATCCAGGACGCGAGCACGGCGCCGAGCCCGATCAGTCCCGAATCCAGCAGGACATCCGGGTGCGCCCGGGTCCGCCGCGGCCGCAGCCACAGCACGGCCGCCGCCCCGGTGGCCAGATATCCGGTGAGGGTGCAGATCTCGTCGAGAGGGCTGGACGGCGTCGAGCCGAATTCACGCAGGACGGTGCCCAGGGTGTACGGCACGATGGCCGCGGCCAGCAGGTACCACGGCAGCGGATGGGCCGGGGTGTGCCGGCGCACGCCGAATCCCGCCACCGTCACCGCGGTCAGTGCCGCGAGCAGGGTGGCGGTCACGGACAGCAGCGAAGAACCGAGCACCAGGGGTATCACGGCCAGAACGCCGACGGCCGTGAAAAGTGCTGCACAGAGAAACTTCCGGTGGAAAACCTGTCGTCCTGCACCCTGCGAGTCGCTGATTATCATCAGCCCCCCTTTAGTCGCTCCATTCCCGGTGAAATCGAGCCGCTTCGCAGGTCTGGGAATCCTTGTCTGTCGTGCTCTACCAACCCATCGAGCGGCGGCTGACGAAACCGAGTTTTCCTGTACGAGGGGACGTCCGAGCCGGACGCGAACGTTCGGCCGTCAAACCTGGACTATGGGTCCGATGATGACACGCAGTGTCGAATTTGTCGCTGTCTTGGCACAACAACGTCGTAACGGCTGTCCGGCCGGTGGCGGCGTCGCGCGAACCGGCAGGTCCCGGCTCGTACGGTGGTCGGGTGACACAACGCGAGGAGAGCACCGATTCCCGCCGTCGCTGGGCGGCGCCGGGCCGGGTCAATCTGATCGGTGAGCACACCGACTACAACGACGGTTTCGTCCTGCCGATCGCGATCCCGCTGGCGGTCACCTGCGCCGGGTCGCGGCATCCCGACGATCTGGTCCGGGTGGCGTCCCGGCAGCGCCCGGGGGAGCCGGTGCGGTTGCCGGTCGGGGCGCTGCGCGCCGAACGCGATCTGGTACCGGGATGGGCGCGCTACCCACTCGGTGTGGTGGCGGAGTTCGGTCGCCGCGGCCACGAAACCGGCGGCCTGGACCTGGAATTCGACGGTGCCGTCCCGGCGGGTGCCGGACTGTCGTCCTCGGCGGCACTGTGCTGCGCGACCGCGGTGGCGGTGCGCGATCTCTGCGCGCCGGCGGTGCCCGACCGGGAACTGATCGATATCGCCCGCGCCGCCGAGAACGACTATGTGGGTGCGCCGACCGGGATCCTGGATCACGCCGCCTCGATCCTGTGTACCGCCGGGCATGCGCTGTTCCTCGACGTCCGGGCGTTCCGTGATACGGAAACCGGTGGTTATGAGCAGATCCCGTTCGATCTGTCGTCGGCCGGGCTGCGCCTGCTGGTGATCGATACCGGGCAGACCCATGAGCACGCCGGTGGCGGCTACGGTGACCGCCGGGCCGAGTGCGCGGCGGCCGCCGAGGCGCTGGGCGTGGCTTCGCTGCGCGATATCGGCGATGTCGACCGGCTGGCCGCTCTGGCCGATCCGGTGCTGTACCGGCGCGCCCGCCATGTGGTCACCGAGAACGACCGGGTACGCGCGGTTGTCGAAACTCTGCGCGGCGGCGCCGATCCACGCGCCATCGGGCCGCTGCTCGCGGCGGGACATGTTTCGCTGCGTGACGATTTCGAGGTCTCCACCGAGGTACTGGACGCGGCCGTGGACGCGGCCGGGTCGGCGGGGGCGCACGGTGCGCGCATGGTGGGCGGCGGTTTCGGCGGCAGCATCATCGCGCTGGTGGATACCGAGCGGGCGGATCGGGTCCAGGAGACGGTGCGGCAACGGCTGACGGGTATGGGGTTCGGCGATTCGCGGACGTTCGAGGCGGTGGCCTCGCCGGGGGCCGGACCGGCCGGGTGACCTGAGCCGGGCGTGGTCGCGGCATCGGCAGACCGGCGCCGCGGCATCGGATGCCGCGGCGCCGGTCCGGCAGTGAGCGTCGAGCGAGGAGCCGGACAGTCTCAGGCGGTCGCGCGCACCCGCCGGACCAGGCCGACGACGATATCGACCACCAGGAAGGCCAGCAGGCCGACCCCGAACACCGGGGCGAACCAGCCGATCACAGCGGCCGCCACCAAAACCGGAACAGCCAGCGGAATCGACCTGCGCAGCGCTCCCCGGGCCGGTGGCCTGCCGAAGGAGAACCATTCGGCATCGCGGGTGGGACGGCGCCGCCACCACATGAGATACCCGCGCACGATCACGGTGACCAGTCCGATCGCGGCGGCCAGGAGCAGGAGCTGGTTGAGCAGACCGAACATCAGGCCCATATGGAGCTGGATACCCCAGTTCGCGAGTTTGGCCATCAGGGGCCAGTCGGAGTAGGGGAGCAGGTCGACCACCGCGCCGGTGGCGCCGTCCACGGAGACCGAATCCGCGCTGAGCACTCCCGGTAACCGGCGTTCCTTCACCACGAAAGCGGTGCTGTCATCGGCGGGGACCGAAATCTCGGCCGGCCCGGTGACACCCGCTTCGCGGGCGGTGTACTGGACTCGATCGAGCTGCCGTATTCGTTCGGTGGGCACGGTGTGGGTCGTGGTGGCCCCGGCATCGTGATGGCCGCCGTGATCGGAGTGGGTTGTCGCGGTGGCGCCTGATAGCGCGGTATCGACGACCGGAGTCGTCCACGCGAGATTCTCACGGAGCTTGTCGATATTCGCACCCGCGTACGTCGACCAGGTGAGACCGGTCGCCGACAGCACCAGCGCGGCGGGCAGGATCCACATACCCACGACGGCGTGCCAGTTGAGGCGTCGTTCCCGCGCGCCCTGGGCGAGGTTCGGCGCGAACAGCCAGCGCGCCGAATTGCGCTGCCGCCGGGCGCGGACGCGGCGGACCCAGAGTACGAGCCCGGCCAGCGCGATGAGCCACAACCAGGAGGCGGCCAGCTCGGAGTAGAGCCTACCGGGTTCTCCCAGGTGCAGATGCCGGTGTACCTGGGACACCCAGGTGCGGAAAGGCAGGGCGCCGGAACTGCCGTACACCACCTCCTCACCCACCGGACGTGCTGTGACGGGGTCGATGAAGACCGACCGGCGCAGGGATTCGCCCAGGGCCGGATCGGTGAACAGGACCCGCGTGGTCTCGCCCGCCGTGGGGGCGGGTGAGACGGCGTCCAGGGTCAGATCGGGTCGCTGGGCGACACCGGCGGCCACCTGTTCCGCCAGCGGCCTGGCCGGTCCTTCGGAATCCACGAACAGCACATCGCGGTCGACGAAGTTCTCGATCGTCGGCGCCATCGCGTACAGCCCGCCGGTGAGCGCCGCGATCAGCAGGAAGGGCCCTACGAACAGACCCGCGTAGAAGTGCAGCCGCAGCGCGAGTCCGCGTAGGGCGCCCGTCTTCCGCGGTGGCGGAGACGGGGTCGTGGCTGTCGCCGGGGGTTCCGGCGTGGTGGGGAGTTCAGTTGTACTCAACGGTCATACCTGCGTCCTGAATCGGCCGGCGCACGGCCTGAGGTACCGGCGCGCGGGAACCGGGCCGCGGGGACGCGGCATCCGTGAGAGCCCGATGCGCCGGGTAGGGGAAATTCCGGCAGCGATCGGGACGGCGGCGTAGGGCTACGCGACGGTCGGGCTGCCGGATGGATCAGATCAGGACGGCGCCGGGTGGGCCGCGGGTGCCGACGGCACCGAGCACGAGGATCCGGGGTACGACCCGGTCTCGATGGGTGCGGCGCGAAAGCCGGGGCCCGGCGACGATCGGGAGCCGGGTCAGGACCGGTAGCAGCCGGGCCAGTGCCGCGACGGCGGCCCGGTAGGCGGCTTCGGCGCCGCGCACGATGAGGGCAGCCACACCCGCCACGACGATATGCGCGGCGATCATGCCCGGCGTGAGCTGCAGATCGCCGTGATGCAGATGACCGGAACCCCAGCCCAGGCAGATATGGCCGAGCAACTGTCCGGCGGTGAGTGCGGCAGGAAGCCCGGCGGCGCCGGTCCGCAGCGGACGTAGCCCGGCGACCAGCGCGCCGAGGGCGGCGGACGCCGCGGCGAGCAGCATGATCGCCGTACTGTCCGGTACCGCGGTGGGCGCGGCCCAGCCGTGGGCGGCCACCGATACGGCGCCGGAGATCAGGCCGGCCACCGCACCGCGGACGCGGGCGGCGTCGCGATGACCCGCCCCGGGGGCGGAGCCGAACCTGATACGCACGCGGTGATGATATCGGACCGCGCCGGTCGCCCGGAGCGGCTCAGCCCTCGGGTTCGAGTTCGATCAATGGTTTGCGCAGCAACTTGCCGGTGGCGTTGCGTGGGAGTTCGTCGAGGAACACCACCTCGCGGGGAACCTTGTACCGGGCGAGGTTCGCCTTCACATAGTCCTTGATCTCCTGGGCGTCGCGGGCGGAATCCGGCCCGGGGACCACCACGGCACGCAGCCGTTTGCCGAACTGCCGGTCGTCCACACCCACCACGGCCGCCTCCAGGACGTCGGGGCGGTTCGCGATCAGATGCTCGACTTCCTGCGGGAAGACGTTCTCGCCGCCGGAGACGATCATGTCGTCGTCGCGGCCGTCGATGAACAGCAGCCCCTCGTCGTCCAGATGGCCGACATCCCCGCTGGACATCATGCCGTCCACGCTCTCCTTGGTGCGGCCGTCGGTATAGGCCTTGAAGGCGTGCGGATTGTCGATGAAGATCGTGCCGGTCACATTCGGTCCGGTGATCCGTGTGCGGTTCTCGTCGTAGAGCGCGATCCGCACCCCGACCGGCGGCCGCCCGGCGGTGGACGGCGACTTCCGCAATTCCTGCGGGGTCGCCACCGTGATCACCGCGCATTCGGTGGAGCCGTACAGGTTGTAGAGCACATCGCCGAAATGCTCGCCGGTACGCACCACGACATCCGGCGGTATCGCCGACCCCGCGGCGAAGATCACCTTCAGCGAGGAGACGTCGTAGCGGTCGAGCACCTCGCGCGGCTGGTCGAGTAGCCGCTGCAGCATGGTGGGCACCACGACCAGCGAATCCGCGCGGTAGCGGGCGATATTGGCCAGGGTGCGCTCGGGATCGAATCGGCGCTGCTGGAAGACCACCCGGTTGCCCAGGGCCAGCCCCAGCGAGAACTGCGACAACCCGGTGCCGTGGAAGATGGGCGCGGCCATCACCATGGTGCCCTCCGCGGGCAGCGGCACCCGGTCGATGAACTGGGCCGACATGAACGGGCTGACCTTGTCGCGCGGGGCGCCCTTCGGCGTGCCGGTGGTGCCGCTGGTCAGGATCACCATGCCGCCGGGTTTCGCGGGTGCGGCCACGGGTTCGGTGGATTGCCCCGCGGACAGTGATTCGACGGTCGCGAGCGCGGGGTCGGCGTGATCGGATTCGTCGACCCAGGTGAGGATTCGCGGGATCTGGGCGGGCACGGCGCTCATCAGATCGAAGAACTCGCTGTCGTGCAGGATCGCCTTGACCTTTTCGCGTTCGGCGACATCGGCGAACTGCGGTTTGGCGAATCCGGTGTTCATCAGGACCGCCCGTAGCCCGAGTTTGTTGGCGGCCAGCATGCTCAACACCATGCCGCGATGGTCGCGGGCCAGGATCGCAACCACATCGCCACCGCGCAGTCCGCGCCCGGCGAGACCCCGGGCGAAGGCATTGGACTGTCGATCGAGGTCGCGATAGGTGAGTTCGCCCTGCTCGTCGACGATGGCGACCAGGTCCGGCCGGGCCTGCGCCGCGTGCATGATCACTCCGGCGAACGGGCCGAACCTGACCGCGTTGAGCATTGATTTCACGGCGTGGTCGGGCCGTAGCGGATCGAAGAGGCCGCGCCTACGCATGACGTTCACGGCGAGTGCGAGGTCGCCGGCTTTGCGAACGGGCCCGGGCAGCGACAATGTCATCGGTGACAACCTTCCGCGGTGAACCGCCCGGAACAGGCGGCCGACCTCCTCGAACTCCAGTGTTCGGCCAACCCTAACAACGCCGTACGCGGCCCCGGCGGTCATTGTCCCGGACAGCAATGAAACCGGGACCTCCGCTGTGAGAGATCCCGGTTTCGTCGCCGAACCGGCTGTCAGACCTCGTATTCCACGAGGACCCGGCGCAGCAGCTTGCCGGTGGGGTTACGCGGCAGATCGTCGAGGAAGACCACTTCGCGCGGCACCTTGTACCGGGCCAGGTTCTCCTTGACGTGGTTCTTGATCTCGTCCTCGGTGGGCTTGCGACCCGGTTCGGGCACCACGAACGCGCGCAGCCGTTTACCGAATTCCACATCGTCGACGCCGACCACCGCCGCGTCGAAGATATCGTCGCGCTCCAGCAGCAGGTTCTCCACTTCCTGCGGGAAGACGTTCTCGCCGCCGGACACGATCATGTCGTCATCGCGGCCGTCCACCATGAGCAGGCCGTCCTCGGTGAAATGGCCGACGTCGCCGCTGGACATGTAACCGTCGATGATCTGCTTGTGCCGGCCGTCGGTGTAGCCCTCGAAGGGCGCGCCGCTGCGCACGAAGATGCGGGCGGTGACGTTCTTGGCGGTGACGGCCTTGTCGTTGTCGTCGTAGAGCCGCACGTCGCAGGTCAGCGGCGGACGGCCGACGGTGCCGGGAGCCTTGGCCAGTTCGTGGGGCTGGGCCACGGTGGCGATGGCGACCTCGGTGGAGCCGTACAGGTTGTAGACGACGGGGCCGAACACCTCGGCGGCCTTGATGCTCAGCTCGGGGGAGAGTGCCGAACCGGCCAGCACGATGCCCTTCAGCGAGGACGTGTCGTACTTCGCGCGGACCTCGGCGGGCAGTTCGACCATCCGGTGCAGCATGGTCGGCACCGCGACCAGCAGCGAGGCCTTGTGATCGGACACCATCTTCAGGGTGGCCTCGGCGTCGAAGCGGCGCCGCATCACGATCTTGTTGGTCAGGCCGGTGCTCACCAGCCAGGTGCCCAGGCCGGTGCTGTGGAAGATCGGCGAGACGATGACGACCGTGCCGCGCTTCGGGAACGGCATCCGGTCCAGGAACTGCGCGGTGGCGACCGGGCTGGCCTTCTCGCGGGGGGCGCCCTTCGGCAGGCCGGTGGTGCCGCTGGTGAGGATGATGAACCCGCCCGGTTTGCTGGGCACGGGAATCGCGTCCAGGCCGTTCTCGGCGATCAGATCGTCGAGGGTCTTCGCGCCCGCGGGCAGTTCGGTGCCTTCGTCGACCCAGGTCAGGAATCGCGGCATATCCGCGGGCAGCGCGTCGAGCAGGCCCAGGAACTCGCTGTCGTGCAGGACGGCCTTGACCTGCTCCCGCTCGCAGACCTCGGCGAACTGCGGTTTGGCGAAGCCGGTGTTCATCAGCGCGATCTTCACGCCCAGCTTGCCGGCGGCCGCCATCGACAGGATGAGGCCGCGGTGGTCGCGGGCCAGGATCCCGATCACGGTGCCCTCGGTGATCCCGGCCGCGCGCAGCCCGTTGGCGATCTTGGTGGACTGTTCGTCCAGCTCGCGGTAAGTGAGCTCACCGCGTTCGTCGACCAGACCGGGCGCCTCGGGCGCGATCCGGGCGGAATGCATGATCAGGGTGGCCTGCGGGATATAGGTTTTGGAATCCTTCAGCGTCCGCAGGGTTTCCCCCGGATTCTTCAGATCGATGAAGCCGCTGGACTGCAGCAGCCCGTACGCCTTGACGACCTCCAGCGTATGCGCCAGGTTCACCCTCGAACACCTCCACAGACTCTCGCGTCGGCACTCGACCTAGCGATTCCGAACGGCATATCGGGGCTCACCGTAGCAGTGAAAGTGCGTCCGCTCACAACGTACGCTCCGGACAAAAAAGACATCTCGGTAACGATGAATTCCGGTCCGGACGGGGATGCGTGTCGAATACTCGACGCGCATCCCCGCTCCGACCAGGGCTGTTGGCTCAGTTGTAGATGGCTCCCATCGACGGGAAGGTGATATCGCCGCGCTGATAGGCGAACCCGTCCGGGTTCTGCGGGCTCACCGGAACGGGCCACCGATGCCACAGGCTGCCGTACACCGCGGCCACCACCATGCCCGGGCCGGGATCGATCACCCGGGTGCGGATGGTGGTGTCGGCGATGACGTCCATGTGCTCGGTGAACTGTTCCATCCCGCTGCGGCCGTTGGACAGGTTCAGCCACACCACGTCGAGCCGCGCGCCGGTCTGGTTGGGGGCGATCGTGCCCGGGCCACCGAAGAAGGCGAACCGGAAACCGTCGACGCTCAACGCCAGTCCGTTGCCGTAGAGGCCCTGGCCGCCGCCGCGGCCGATGGTGGATTCGGCCGGAACCTGGAACGGCTGAGCGGGCAACGCCGCTTCCCGCGTGGCGGTATCGACCCGGGGATCGTCGAGAAGCATGTCCACGGCCCGTTCGGCATCCAGATTGCCGATGGCGGCCTGGCGCAGTTGCTGAAGTGCCGTGGGCCAGTCGACCCGGGCGGGTTCGGAGGCGGCCTGCCCGGTGAGCAGGACGGTGGCCGCGGCCGTCGCGGCGAAGGTGGTGAGGAGCCGACGGGCGAAGCCCTGTGTACGCATAGACCAGTCTCCTTGCCGATACGGTGGTTCGGGGTGCGACTCGGTGAACGGTGCGTGCGGTGGAGCCGGTGGAACACGCCGGGCGCAACGGTGCCGGGCGGGGCGGAGCTGCCGGTCGTGCATCGGAACAGCTCGATCGACAACAGAGTGTCACTCCGGCCGCGCGGTGTCCAGAACCGCCGCGCGGCCGTCCGGACGGCGTTACCGCGTCGCCCGCCCGCTCCGGGTGAGGTGATCGCGCAGAACAGCGGCGCCGGATTCGGCGAGCCAGTCGTCCAAAGTACGCAGGCCGGGGTGGATCACCCGCAGCGCCTCGATATCGGCGTGCCAGCCGTGCCCGTCCCGCCAGCTCCGCTTCACTCCGGCGATCTCCGGACCGAGGGCGGCGGCCTCGTCGTCGGTGAGCTGCTCGTACCGTACGGCGATACCGGTGGCCTCGCTGATCGCCGCCGCGGCGGCGACCGGAGTCGGCTGATCACCGGCGAGCTCCAGGGTCCGGCCCGCGAAGCGGGACGGGTCGCTGAACGCGAGCATGGCGAATTCGGCGATATCCTCCACCGCGATGATCTGCATCGGTTGGTCCGGCGGAAACAGGTGCCGGTGCACGCCGTCGGCTATTCCGTCGATCGCCGCCACGGCCAACCCGAGATAGTTGATCATGAAACGGACCGGCCGCAGCACGGTGGAAACCGGGATGCGATCACGCAGATACCGCTCGATCGCGGACTTTCCGGCCCATCCCGGGGTGGGCGCCGTGGTCGTGGCGACGGTACTGAACACGACCTGTTCGATTCCCGCGGCCGCGGCGGCGTCGATCAGCGCCCGGCCCCGCGCGGCTTCGAGTTCGGTATCGCCGCCGTCCGGCCCGAATACCACCGGCGGCATGCCGAACAGGGCGGCGGCACCGTCCAGTGCGGGCATCAAGCTGCCGGGATCGTCGAAATCGCCGTAGACGAGCCGGGCGCCGGCGGCCTCCAGCGCGGCCGCCGCCGGGGCTTTCGTATCGCGGACCATGGCGTGCACCGATCGCCCGGCGGCGAGCAGGCGCCGCGCGGTGGCACCGCCCTGTTGGCCGGTGGCCCCGGTGACGAGGATCGGGGTATCGGTATCTATCGGGTTCTCGGTGGTCATGGCATCCGTTTCGACGGTGGTGGATACTGGCACGATCCGGAATGATCCGCCCGTTTCCGATTCCCGGACAAGGATTACGTGACATGACCACAGCAGCGCTGCCCGCCAATCGCCGGGCGGATGCCCGGCGCAACCGCGACCTCGTACTCCGTACCGCCGCGCGGGTATTCGCCGAGGAGGGGCCGGAGGTGTCGATCGGCCGGATCGCGCAACGCGCGGGTGTGGGCGCCGGGACGGTGTACCGGCACTTCCCCAGTAAGGAGACGCTGGTGGAGGCGGTGCTCTCCGAACACGTCGCGGGGCTGGCACGGGCGGCGGATCGATGGGCCGCGCGTGCCGCACCCGGTGACGCGCTGTTCGGATTCCTGCTCGAGGTGATCGAGAAATCGGCCGGTCACAAACAGATCTGCGATGCGCTGACCACGGATCAGAGCTGGCCGCACGCCGTGCTCGCCACCGCGGGCCAACGCTTCGGTGCGGCCCTGGAACGCCTGCTGCACAACGCGAAACGGGCCGGGGCCGTCGCCCCCGATGTCCAGGTCGCCGATCTGACCGCGCTGACCATCGGCGGTGCCGCGATCTGGTCGGCACACCGGAACCGGGCCCGCGGCGCGCGGCTGGTCCGGCAACTGCTGGACGGATTGCGAACCGTACCGGTCACGGAAGGCTCGCTCTTCCGTGACAACTCCCGGCCGATCGGTCACGAAACCCCGGGCGCCGCGCAACTCTGCGCCGAATGCGGGACCCGGCTCCCGGTCCGGGAGACGGGCAGACCGGCCCGCTATTGCGGACCGACCTGCCGTCAGCGTGGGCACCGGCGTCGCGGCCGGCCCGCCGCGACACCGGTCGCGATGGATCAGACCGCGGTGGCCCGTCAGTGAGGCGACGCCCCGGGCCGATCCCCGGTGACGGCGCGTTCCAGCAGTTCGTGCAGCGTCCGTAGCTCATGGGCGTCCAGCGGCTGCAGCGGTGAGTCCTCGGTGAGCCTGTCCAGCAGGGTTTCCCGTAGTCCGGCCCCGGCGGCGGTGAGCACGATGAGTTTGGCGCGCCGATCCGTGGGGTGGGCCCGGCGTTCGACGTATCCGGCCGCTTCGAGTTTGTCGACGACGAAGGTCGCGTTGGAGGGCTCGCAGCTCATTCGCTGGGCCAGATCGCGCATGGTCATGGGTCCGGTCAGTTCGCGCAGGGCCACGGCCTGCGGCGCGCTCAGGCCGAGCGGGGTCGACCGCAGCCGCACATGGTTCTCGATACGGCTCGCCAGCGCGTTGACCAGCCCGCACAGTTCCCGTTCCGCCGCCACGAGATCCGAAGCCGGTGTATCGCCCATGGGGTCATCCTAGCCGATGCGTGAAGTTGAAATAGTTGCAATTTGAATTATTTAAGCTTTAGGCTTCTGGGGTGTGATCGACCCTCGGTCACCGAACGATCCAGGAGCCCGCGCCATGTCTCTTGTTCACCAGGCCGATTCCACGGACAGCCGACAGGCCGGGTGGGTCGGCGCCGACCGGCTGCGTCGCCCGTCGCGGATGCGCTCGATCCGATTGGGAGAGACGACCGTGACCTACATTCCCGACGGTTCGGTCGGGCTGGCTCCGCGCGGCTGGCTCCCGGACGGCACCGAGGCCGATTGGGCCGCATATGCCGACCATCTCGACGAGAACGGGTACCTGGTCGCCGGAATAGGCGGTCTGCTGGTCGAGCGGGGGCAGCGCGCGCTGCTGATCGACGCCGGTATCGGACCGGTCTCCGTGCCCGACGATCCCGCGAATCCGTTGATCGGTGCGATCCGCGGTGGTGCGTTACCGGCCAACCTGGCAGCTGTCGGAGTCCTCCCGGAGCGGATCGAAGCGGTGGCCTTCACCCATCTGCACGGCGATCACATCGGATGGGCGGCCCACCGCGGGCCCGGCGGCGGCTCCGTGTTCGCCGCTGCCGACTATCTGATCGCCGAAACGGAATGGGCTCAACGGCATCCGTCCGCCGAACACGCCGTGACGGCCGAGATGCTCGAGGCGATGAGCCCGAAGGTCCGCACGGTCGCCGACGGTGCGGAGATATTCCCCGGCGTCAGGATGTGGTCGGCATCAGGGCATACCGAAGGGCATGCGATGTACTCGATCGACTCCGGTGGGCGACGACTGCTCGCGTTCGGCGACGCGTTGCACAGCCCGCTGCAGGTTCGCCATCCCCACTGGTCCTCGGGCGTCGATCACGACCGCGAGCAGTCGGCGCGAGAGCGCCGCCGGATCGTCACGGACCTCGCAGACAGCGGAGATCTGGCCTTCGGTAACCATTTCGCCGATGTGGTGTTCGGCACGGTCGCACGTGCCGCCGACGGCAGTACCGAGTGGGTGCCGCTGCCCTGAGCCGATACGCGCTGCCCGCCGATGACGGCCCGCGGGCGGCCCGAAAGCCGACGAACGCTTCGCGCCGGAAAACGCGAAACCGGTGTGGTACCCCCAGCGGACCACACCGGTTTCACCTACCCCACCCGCCTACTTGAGTTCGGCGCTGCTCTTGCCCAGGACCCGGCGGGCCACGATGAGCTGCTGGATCTGCTGGGTGCCCTCGAAGATGTCGAGGATCTTGGAATCGCGACCCCACTTCTCCAGCAGCAGCCGCTGCGAGTAGCCGACGGCGCCGGCCAGTTCCACGGACTTCAGGGTCACATCGGTGCCGGTGCGGCCCGCCTTGGCCTTGGACATGGAGGCCTCGAGCGAGTTCGGCTTCTTGTTGTCGGCCATCCAGGCCGCCCGCAGGGCCAGCAGGTAGGCGGACTCGTAGTCGGCCTCCATCCGCAGGAATTCGGCCGCCGCGGCGTGCTGGTTGTTGGGCGGGGTGTCGTAGGAGATCTCGATACCCGCGTCGGTGAGGATGGTGCGCAGTTCCTCGAGCGCGGCGCGGGTGACGCCGATCGCCATGGCGGCGACCATGGGGCGGGTGTTGTCGAAGGTCTGCATGACCCCGGCGAAACCCTTCTCCACGTTCACTTCCGGGCTGCCGAGGATATTGTCCTTCGGGATCCGGCAGTCCTGCAGCAGCAGGACGGCGGTATCGGAGGCCTTGATGCCGAGCTTGTGCTCGAGCCGGGCCACCGACAACCCCGGGGCGTCACGCGGGACCACGAACGATTTGATGGCGGCGCGGCCGAGGCTGCGGTCCACCGACGCCCACACCACGATATGGGTGGAGCGTTGGCCGGCGGTGACGAAGATCTTCTCGCCGTTGAGCACCCATTCGTCGCCGTCGAGGACGGCGGTGGTGGTGACCGCGGCCGAATCGGAGCCGAAACTGGGCTCGGTGATCGCCATCGACGCCCACACCTTGCCGAACCGCTCCAGCTGCTCGTCGGTGGCGACCGCGGCGATGGCGGCGTTACCCAGGCCCTGGTACGGGATGGACAGCATCAGCCCGACATCACCCCAGGAGGTTTCCAGGGCGTTGAGCAGCGCGGACATATTGCCGCCGTTGGCGTTGAGGAGCACCGCGGTGCTGGGCGCCTCGTCGTCGGACCGGCCGCCGCTGGCACCGCTGATCTTCTGCGTGCCGGAATCGCTGAGCCCGTCGACCATGGCGGCCATGGTGTCGAGCTCCACGGGATACTCGTGCTCGCCGAGGTCGTACTTACGGGAGATGGGCCGGAAGATCTGCGCGGCCACCTGATGCGCCTGATTGGCACTGGCCCGCAGCTTCTTGGGAAGTTCGAGATTGATCATGGAAAGTCTCCTGGGAAGGACTTCGTCGCTCTACCGCAGCTCCCTGTTCGGGGCCCGTCTCGGATCTGGACTGACGGAGCGGGGGAGCGTAGCGGAGGAGCGGAGGAGGGAAGATTCGAGACTTCGGGGGCCCCGAACCCGCGCCGCCGGAGGTGGCGCCAACTACACGAGCACAATGCCTTCGGCGATCGCGATACCGCGCAGGTCGCGGTACCAGCGTTCGACCGGGTGTTCCTTGGTGAAGCCGTGCCCGCCGAGCAACTGCACACCGTCGAGGCCGATTTTCATGCCCTTGTCGGTGGCGAGTTTCTTGGCCAGCGCCGCCTCGCGGGCGAAGGTCAGGCCCTGTTCGGCGCGGGCGGCCCCGCGCAGCGTCACCAGACGCAGGCCGTCCAGCTCGATGGCGATATCGGCGACCATGAAGGCCACGGCCTGGCGGTGACTGATCGGTTCGCCGAACGCCTCCCGCTCGTTGACGTAGGGGATCACGTAGTCGAGCACGGCCTGCCCGGTGCCGGTGGCCAGCGCGGCCCAGCCCAGGCGCGCCAGCTGAACGGCATCGCGGTAATCGGCGGCGTGCTGTTTGGCATCGCCCTCGCCGAGGATCGCGTCGACGCCGACGGCGACATTGTCCAGCACCAGCCGGCCCAGGCCGGCGGCCCGCAGACCCATGCTCGGGTCGGCTTCCACCGAGAGGCCCTTGGCATCGGATTCGATCACGAACAGGGCCGGGCGACCGTCGAGTTCGGCGCCGACGATGAAGATCTCGGCATCGGCGGCGGCCGGGACCAGGCTCTTCACCCCGTTGAGCCGGTAGCCGCTGGGGGAGCGCACGGCCTTGGTCTGCAGGCTGAAGGGGTCGAACAGCGCGCGCGGTTCGCTGATCACCACGGAGGCCTGGGGGACGTTCTCGCCGGTGAAGGCGGGCAGGTAGGTCTGCTGCTGAGCGTCGGTACCCCACTGGGAGAGGGCGACCGCGACACCGCTGGGCGCCAGCAGCGGCAGGGCCAGGCCCATATCGCCGTGCGCGAGTGCCTCGGCCACCAGTGCGTTGGTGACGGCGCCGCGTTCGGTCGCCGCGCCCTCGAGCTCCTCGGGGACATTGATCAGGGTGATACCGAGTTCGGCGGCGCGGCCCAGCAGATCCTTCGGGGCCGCCGCGGCCTCGTCGGCGTCGTGCGCGGCCGGGCGCAGGATCTCGGCCGCGAACTCACGCACTGTCTCGACGATCATCTGCTGTTCGTCGGTGGGGGTGAGATCGAAGTAGTCCTTGGTCTTCGACTCGTTGTCGGGCAGGCGCTTGGGGGTGCCGCCGCCCGCGACCTTGTTGAACGCCCGGGTGGCCGCGCCGAGAGTCCGGAAACCCGTTTTGGTGCTCTCGTAGGTGACCCGGTCGATCTGCTTGCGCAGGTTGTACTTCTCGGCGAGCTCCGAGCCGGTGATCGTCGACATGACCCGCATGGCGGCGCCCATCCAATCCCGTTTGGGTTGGTGCAGGCCCACCCCGTTCTCCTGGCGGACTCCCGTATCAGGACGCCGCTTGGTAGCGCTGTCTCGAATGCTCATCGTCACCTGTTTCCTCGCGCGGGGTGAAGGTCTGTCCCCAGCTATCTTACTGCGGAGTAAGGCTATCTTACTGCGGAGTAAGAACGGCGTCGAGGGCGTCTTCCGTCCTGGTGAGCGGACAGGCCGGGCGCGAACACGACCGCCCGCCCCGGGCGACGGGGCGGGCGGTCGTGCGGGGCGGTGCCGGAGCCTTCCCTTACTCCCGCACGTACCAGCGCAGAGTGGCGTATGCGGTGAGGCCGGCGAACACCACACCCACCGGCACCACCATCAGCGCGGTGGTGAAGATATCGTCGAAGGTGACCGCCGGGAAGACATTGCTCGCGAACAGATCGCCGAGGGCGCGGTCGATGACCAGCGGCCGGGCCGCGAACAGGCCGATCGTGGCCAGCAACCCACCGGCCAGCGCGGCGGCCACCGCCTCCAGCAGGAACGGCAGCTGGGTGTACCAGCGGGTCGCGCCGACCAGTCGCATGATGCTCACTTCGGTGCGCCGTGTGAACGCCGCGATCTGGACCATATTGGCGATCAGCAGCAGCGCCGCGACGGCCTGCAGCAGGGCCATACCGAACGCCGCGTTGCGCAAACCGTCGAACAGGCTGACCAGCCGGTCCACCGTGTCCTTGTCGTTGCGGACCATGCCGACGCCGGGGCGTTCGTAGAACTCCTCGTAGATGGCCGGATAGAGCGAGGCGTCGCCCATCTTCACCCGCAGCGAGGCGGGCAGCGGGGTCTCGCTCACGTACTCGGCCAGCTCCGGCTGGTCTTTGAAGGTCTGTTCCTTGGCCTCGCGGATCGCCGCGTCGCGGTTGAGGTACTGCACGCTCTCCACCCCGCCGACCGAGCGCAGATCCGCCATCAGCGTGTGACAGGGCTCGGAGGCGCAGTCGGGGTCGGTCGCGGAGATGTCCTCGGTGAGATAGAGGCGGACTTCGAGCCGGTCCAGGAAGTATTGCTCGGTCTTGTCGGCGATCCGGATCGCCAGGATGCCGCCGCCGAGCATGGTCAGCGAGACCGCGGTCGTCAGGATCATCGCGATCGTCATGGTGACGTTGCGGCGCAGGCCCTCGGAGACCTCGCCCAGCAGGAATCCCGCGCGCATTACCGGCCCACCTCGTAGCCGCCGGTGGCCTGGTCGCGGACCAGCCGGCCCTCGTAGAGCTCCACCACCCGCCGCCGCATTCCGTCCACGATCAGCGGATCGTGGGTGGCCATGAGCACCGTGGTGCCCATGCGGTTGATGTGCTCGAGCAGCAGCATGATCTCGTAACTCGTCTCGGGGTCGAGGTTGCCGGTGGGTTCGTCGGCCAGCAGGACCAGCGGCCGGTTCACGAACGCGCGGGCGATGGCCACCCGCTGCTGTTCGCCGCCGGACAGTTCGCTGGGCAGCCGGTCGGCCTTGCCGCTGAGCCCGACCAGTTCCAGTACCTCCGGCACGGTCCGGTCGATGAACTGCCGCCGTTTACCGATGACCTCCAGCGCGAACGCGACATTCTGCGCGACCGTGCGCTGCTGCAGCAGCCGGAAATCCTGGAACACGCAGCCGATACGCTGCCGCAGTTTCGGCACCCGGCGGCCGGGCAGCCGGTCCACGCGGAAATCCGCGACCGATATCTCGCCCGTGGTCGGTATCTCTTCTTTGAGCAGCAATCGCATGAAGGTCGATTTGCCGGAACCGGACGGACCGATGAGAAAAACGAACTCACCCTTGTCGACGTGCACGGTGACATGTTCCAGAGCCGGTCGCGTCGAGGTCGGATACGACTTGCTGACGTCGCGCAGGGTGATCACGGGGAGTCAGTGTAACCATTCGATAACGAAGGCGCCGCGCGGCCGCTTCCCAGTGCTCAGGGGGGCGGTGCAACGACGGCGGGGACCTGATGGACCGCGGGTACCGCGGGTGCGGGCGTCGTCTTCGCCGGGGTGATGTCCTCCGGCTTGACGAACAGGTAGAGCACGAAGGTCGCGATCCAGCCCGCGGCCAGCATCACCGTCGACCTACGTGCGTGCATTGAGACCTTCTCGGCGCATAGCCGCCGCAACCCGGACCCGAAGTTCACGTCCCACCTCGAACTGTTTGCCCGGAAGTGTCCGGGCGACCATACGGATGTTCATCTGATCCACGGTCAGATCCTCCACGCCCATCACCGTCGGCTCGTCGAGCAGCAGCGGCTCGAGCCGGGGATCGCGGTAGGCCTGACCGCCCACTTCGTGCAGAACCTCGTTGATCCGCAGAATATCGGCGCTGGCCGCGACCGGCACATCGATCGCGGCGCGGGCCCAATCCTTGGACAGGTTGGTGACCTTCACGATCTGGCCGTTCGGGACCGTGATCACCTCGCCGTCGGAGTTGCGCAGTTTGGTGACCCGCAGCGTGACGTCCTCGACCGTACCCTCGGCCGGATCGGCGACACCGGTCACCGCGATCCGCACCACGTCACCGAACCCGTACTGGCGTTCGGTGATCAGGAAGAATCCGGCCAGAATGTCCTGGACGATGCGCTGCGCACCGAAACCGAGCGCCGCGCCGAGGACCGCGGCGGGCGCGACGAGTCCCGACATCGAGAAGCCGAGCCGCTGCAGCACCTCCATGGCGACCAGTACATAGGCCACGGTCAGTACGACCCACGTCAGTACCTGGGCGAGCGCGTGCCGGTGCTTGGCCTCCTCGGACCGCACCAGCGCGTCGCCACCGCGGAAGCCGGAGTCGATCCGCTGGGTCACCCGGTCGCGCAGGTAGGTGGCGAAGCGGGCGAACAGCATGGCGCCCAGCACCAGCAGCACGATCTCCAGGCCGGACGACCGTAGCCAGGACGTGACATCCGTGGACAACGAGGGCAGCGCCACGATCAGCGTCCGGGTCCCCTCCGAATACATGGGACAACCTGCTCTTCCACTCGCGCCGGATGGCCTGC
>NZ_JBSFRU010000054.1:0-25057 GCF_053589395.1 Nocardia sp. NPDC003345 | reverse complement strand
CATCGGTGGGCGCCGCGATATCGACGACGTGGGTGTAGCGGTGCGCGGCGGTGTCGAGGAAGGTGTCGTCGGCGGTGCCGAGCGGGAAACGTGTGCCCATGAGGCGGTATGCCTTTCGCTTCAGAGATCGAGAACCAGCGACTCGCCCGCGGCGCGGGAGACGCAGGTGAGCATGTGACCGGGACGTTCGTCGGCGGTGAGGGTGCGATCGCGGTGGTCGACCTCCCCGGACAGCACCCGGGTCCGGCAGGTACCGCAGAACCCCTGACGGCAGGAGAACACCACATCCGGCAGTTCCCGCCGGACGGCCTGCAGGGTAGTCTCGGTGGCGCCCACCCGCACCCGGCGGCCGGATCTGGCCAGGGTCACGTCGAATTCACGGCCGTCGAGCACCGGCGGGGCCGAGAACCGTTCGGTGTGCAGCGATCCGGAGGGGTTGAGCGCGAACAGGGAGCGCTGGGCGGCCTCGAGGACCGGCGGCGGCCCGCAGACGTACACGGCCGCCCCGGGCGCGGCGGTGGCCAGTATCGCGGGGATATCGGGTGTACCGGCCTCGTCGTCGGCCCGGATCTCGGTGGTCGCGGGGAGCTCGCCGAGGAACGGCATGGTCGCACGGGACCGGCCGAGATACACCAGGCGCCCGCGGTCGCCCGCCGCGCGCGCCATCGGCAGGATCGGGGTGATCCCGATTCCCGCCGCCACGAACAGGTACGACGGGGCGGAATCGACATAGGTGAAGGCGTTGCGCGGTCCGCGCACCCGCAGGGTCGTACCGGGCTCCAGTCCGTGGACCTCGAGCGATCCGCCGTCACCGTCGGCGATCCGGCGCACCGCGATCCGGTACCGGAACCGCTCCCGGGGGTCACCGCACAGCGAATACTGCCGCTGCCGGCCGGACGGCAGGAATACGTCCAGGTGGGAGCCCGGTTTCCAGGACGGGAGCTGTCCGCCGTCCGGGCGGGTCAGGGTGAGCGAGACGACGTCGGCGGCTTCCTCGCGTACCGATTCGATCCGCGCCTCGAAATCGAAACCGTTGCGCCGCACCGGACGCGGCGGCGACAGCGCCGGATTGGTGAACACCATCTTGTAGGCGTCCATGGCGAGACCGAGCAGGCGCAGGCTCGCGGGCGCGGCGGGCTCGCGGGTCATCATGAGCGGGTCGCGGGGGAGTGCGCGAGATAGCGCAGGGCGTTGTCCATCGACCCCAGCTGGGAGGGGTGGAACCCGGGCCGCAGATAGCGCGGCATCTCGGTGAAGAACGTGGTGAAGCTGGGGATCACGCCGCGCAGGGTCGCGCTGACGAACTGCTGGCCCCAGAACCGGCCCTTGGCCGGGCTCGGGTCCTTGCGGTACATGTACGCGGTGGAGAACACGAACAGCGGCAGCAGCAGTCCGCTGGCCAGCAGGCCGGTCCGCATCCGGCGGGCGTACCCGCCGTCGACGTGCATATAGGCGTCGAAGACCACGCTGCGGTGTTCCACCTCCTCGGCGCCGTGCCAGCGCACCAGGTCCAGCATCGTCGGATGCATACCGAGTTCTTCGAGTACATCCGATTCGAGCAGCCATTCGCCGATGACGGCGGTGAAGTGTTCCATTCCGGCGAAGAGGCCGAGGCGTTCCTTCAGCCATTCCTCCCGCGCCCGGCCGGTCAGCCCGTGGTCGCCGAGGACCCGGTCGACGAGCCAGGCGACCTTCTCGACGTAGGACTGCACGTCCAGGCCGATGGTCTGCAGGTGGTCGCGGGCGCCCTCGTGGCTGCCGGCGTGCATCGATTCCTGCCCGATGAAGCCGGTGACCTCTTCGCGCAGGCGTTCGTCGTCGATGAACGGCAGGGCTTCGGCGAGGCAGGTCGCCATCGCGCGCTCGCCCTCGGGTAGCACCAGATGCATCACGTTCGTGACATGGGTGGCGAGCACCTCCCCGGGGATGTAGTGCATAGGGACGGTCGAGAAGTCGAAATGCACATCGCGGGCGTGGATCGCGTGGGCTTCGTCCCGATAGGAGCGCGGCGCTGCACTGTCATCAGCCATACCGAGAACCGTACAATGCAACAGATTGCATAGCAATGTTGTCGCAACGATTTCTTCCAATTTGTTGCAGAAGGCTCGATCGCTGCTAGCGTGGTCCCGTGTCCGCACCCGCCTCCACCTCGAAAGAACACCCGGCCGCCGACGGAATCGATACCCGCATCCTCGACGCGGCGCGTACCCAGTTCGAGGAAATCGGCGTGAAGAAGACGACCATCGGCGATATCGCCCGGCGGGCCTCGGTCGACCGTGCCACCATCTACCGGCGGATCGGGTCCCGTGAGGATCTGGTCCGCGCGGTCACGGCCCGGGAAGTGGGCGATCTGCTGGCCGAGTTGCAGGCCATCCCCGCCCGCCACGAAGATATCGCCGCGGTGGTCGCCGATCTGTTCGTCACCGTGATCACGCGCTGGCGGACCCACCGGCTCGTCAACCGGGTGATGGCACTCGAACCGGGCCGGTTGCTGCCGCAGATCACCACCGAGGGCGGGGCCTTCTTCACCATGGCCATCTCCACGACCGCCGCGCTGCTGGACGCGGCGTTACGGCAGCGCCACCTCGCGGCGATCCCCGATCTGACCACACGGGTCGAGATCGCGGCGCGACTGGTGCACTCCTTGATCCTGCAACCGGTCGGCGCCCTCGACCTGGACTCCGAGAGTCAGCTGGCGGGCTTCGCGCGCACCCGCATCGTGCCCCTCATCCTGGGCTGACCGCGGCCCGCGCCCGTCGCGGCTGCCGCCGAACCGACACGGCAGCTGGTTGCGCGGCGGTGCCCGGCTCCGGCCGTAGTCTCTCGGAGACACCGGTCCACGAGAGAGGTCGTGATGCTCGCCGATCCACGGAAATCGCCGCCGCGGGCCGTGGTCCGCGCGGTGGCACGGATTCGCGACGCGCTGCCCGTACTGCATCGCCGGATGGCGCCCGGGCATTTCGCGCTACTCGAGATGATGGCCGCGGGCTGGCTGGCCCAGGCGATCCACGCGGCCGCGGTCCTCGATATCGCGGGCGCGCTCGCCGAAGGGCCCCGCGACGGCGCGGATCTGGCCGATGCCGTCGGCGCCGACGAGGACGCGCTGCATCGCCTGCTGCGGTTGCTGGCCGGGCACGGGATCTTCATCCGGCGCCGTGACGGGCGCTACGCGCTCACTCCGCCGGCGCAGGCGCTGCGGGCCGACGCGCCCGTCTCGCTGCGGGACGCGGTGCTGTTCTACGGCTCCGCCGAACACCGGGACCGGTGGACCCATCTGGCGGACGCGGTGCGCACCGGCCGCCCGGCGATACCCGCCGATACCTTCTTCACCCGGATCCGCGACGATCGCGCGCTCGGTGAGATGTTCGAACGCGCGATGGTGAGTATCGACGGGCTCGGACAGGAGCCGGTGCTGGCCGCGCACGATTTCGCCCGCTACCGCAGCGTCGTCGATATCGGCGGTGGCCGGGGCGCGTTGCTGTCGGCGATCCTGCGGCGGGTGCCCGGTTGCCGGGGTGTGCTGTTCGACCTGCCGGAGGTGGTCGCCGGGGCGCCCGAGCGGATGCCCGAGGCGGGGCCGGGTGGACGGTGCGGGGTGGTCGCGGGATCGTTCTTCGACAGCGTTCCCGCGGGCGCGGACGCCTACCTGCTCAAGCACATCCTGCACGATTGGCCCGACGACCGGGCCGTGCGCATCCTGCGGACGGTACGCGCGGCCATGAGTCCGGCGGCCCGCCTGCTGCTGATCGAATTGGTGCTCCCCGAACACGATCGCCCGCATCCCGGCAACTACATCGATCTCGAAATGCTGGTCAACACCGGCGGGCGGGAGCGGACCGAGGCGCAGTACCGGGAGTTGCTCGCCCGCGCGGGTTTCAGGCTGATCTCCTGTACGCCCACGCTGTCGCCGGAGAACATCCTGGAGGCCGTTCCGGGGTCGTGAGCCGGCCCGGCTCAGGCCGGTGACGCGGATCTGGCGCGATGGCGGGCCACATTGACCCGGTTCGCGCAGCGATCGGAACAGAAGCGACGCCGCCCGTTGCGTGAGGTGTCCACGAACACCCGCGGACACTGCTCACGACGGCACCGGCCGATCCGGTGCGGCGCCTCGCAGAACAGTTCGGCCAGCCCGGCGGCCGTATAGGCCTTGACCCGTTCGTCGATCGGCGCGTCCTCGGCGGCGTAGTGCAGATGCGGCGCCCGGCCGTCGTGGGTCGAGATGTAGGGGCGGCTGGTGGTTTCGGCCAGTAGCGCGTTGATCGGCTCGACTCCGGGAGCGCGGAAGATCTCGTCGAGGCGGGCCGCCCAGCGCCGCAGTTCCGCGGCCTGCCGGGCGTCGACGGTGCCCACCGGTTTGTATCCGGCGTCCGTCAGAAGTGCCGCGGGGTCGTGGCCCGCGGGGGCGTTGACCAACCGGGCCGCCAGTTCGGCCGCCGCGCCGCCGTAAGGGTTGAAATGCATAGAACCATTACACCAGACTCGGGGTATGAGCATCGTCTGCCTGTCCTGCTCCTGGCCCGCGCCGGGTCTGGTGTCCGCACACGGAGTGGTCCGTTATTGGCGTTGTGTGTGCGGACAATGGCTGGTGACCGAGGAGGATCGGGTCACGGCCGCGCCGGGGCCCAGTGATCTGGCCGGTCCCCGGAACCGGCGCCGCGCATCCGGATCGGCCGGCCGGATTCGGTGATCGACGTACCCCGGGCATCCGGGTACGGTCGGGGCACAGGAGAGGGAGGGTCCGATGAGAGTGCTGGTGCTCGGCGGATACGGCGCGGTGGGGCGGCATCTGGTCGATCTGCTCCGGGCCGACGGGATCGAGGTGCGGGTCGCCGGGCGTGATCCGGATCGCGCCGAGGTGACCGTCGACCTCCACGAACCGGGACTGCACGCGTACCGGGCCGCACTGGCGGACGCCGATATCGTCGTCAATGCCGCCGGGGCCGAAGATCCGCGCCCGGTACTGGCGGCTGCCGAACGCGGCCGCGCGTTCGTGGATATCACCGCCTCCACCGAATACACCGCGCGGCTGGAGGCCTCGGCGCCCGCGGCCCCGGTACTGCTGAGCGTGGGTCTGGCACCCGGACTCACCACGCTGCTCGCCGCGGCGGTGCACGAGCGGTCGCCGGGGCCGATCGATATCGCGGTCCTGCTGGGGGCGGGGGAGCACCACGGCGCCGCCGCGACCGAGTGGACGTACGGACTGCTCGGCCGCCACTTCCGGGCCGGTGGTGAATCCGTGCGGAACTTCACCCGGCCCCGCGGTTTCGTATTGCCCGGCCATCGGCGCCGGCGGATGTTCCGGGCCGATTTCGCCGATCAGCACATTCTCACCCGGGAGTGGGGCGTCGACGTCCGGACCTACTTCGCGCTGGATTCGCGTGCGGCGACGCTGGCGCTGGCATCGGCCACCTGGATCCCCGGGGCCGGCCGGATGCCGCGGGGGCTGCCGCTGCCCGGCAGCGACGAATGGATCGTGCTGGCCCGTACGGAATCCGGGCACGAGGCCTGGGCCCGGGGCCGCGGTCAGTCGCGGGCGACCGCGCAACTCGCTGTCGCGGCTGTCCGCGCCGCCGCGGATCTGGCGCCCGGGGTGCATCATCTGCACGAGGTCGTGACGCTCGCCGGTCTGCCCGGCGATACCGGGATCGAGACCGGAACGCGGGACGGGTCGGTGCCCGCGTAGCGCGGGTCAGGACTCGGGCGGCAGTATCGGCGAGGCGAACACGTCTTCCAGCGGGGTCGGGCCGGTATAGCGGCGGCAGGGGCAGGTGACCCATTCCCGCAGGCCGTGCGTACCCCGCCGGGAGCTCTCGGCATGGCAGGTCCCGGTCTCCCGGTCGTGCAACGCGAGATCGTGGCCGCAACCGCAGCGGGCGGTGAGTTGCTTACGGGCCGTCCGGCGGCCACGCTGCCCGAATCGGCCGGCGGCCCATCCGACGCCGAGGAGGCCCGCTCCGACGGCGAGGCTCAGGGGATCCAACATAAGAGCAGTGTAGGTATGCGTACGGTCGGCGATCCCGGTATGCGCGGCACCGGAGTCCGAAGGCGTGGTGGGAGAACGACTTCGGGCGGGCTGAACGGCTTTCGAGATCAAGATACTGAGATATGCGCATCCAACTATCTGAACTGTAGGCCGCCGGACCGATGACGAAAGACAAGGAGGAGAGCATGATCCGCCGGGCGCGCTATCGCAAGGGGCGCGGGTCAGCTGGTTTCCAGCGTGGTGTGTACGGGGGTCGTCCCGGTGGTGAGATCCAGTACGGGGCAGTGGGCGTCCACGGCGCGCTGCAGCTCGGCATATCGCTGCGGGCTTTCCGGCCCGGTGATCCGGACACGCACCCGAACCGCCTGGAAACCCGCGCGGACCTGCTCGTCCAGGCCGAAGAACCCTCGCACGTCGAGATCACCCTCGGCGTCGACCGATAGGTCGTCGACCGCGATCCCCAGCCGTTCGGCCCAGAAACGGTAGGTGACGATCTGGCAGGAGATCAACGCGCCGAGATAGACCTCGACCGGATTGGGCGCGGTGTCCTCGCCGCCGAGGGCCGGGGGCTCGTCCACCGCGAGACGGTGCAGACCCGCGGTGACGGTGCTGCCCACCGTGCCGTGCGGGGTACCGGTGGCGCGGAACACCACGGCGGCGCCGGACGGGTTGTCGCGCACCGCTTCCGCGGTGGCCTCGGTGATGTCGTTGAGTGAGGTGGTGCCGCTGGTCATGGCGCGACAGTAGGTGGCCGGCACCCGGGTCGCGAGTATTGCGCTCACGCGGAAGCGAATCGACCCGGGTGCCGGTGCCGCACGGCTCAGAGCAGAGCCAGCAGCAGACTGATGAGTGCGATCGACACGATCCAGAACCCGACCAGCATCCGCCCGGAAGCCGGTGTTCCGGGATCGGTGGAGCGGGTCCGGGGAGCATGGTCGAACATCGTGGTGAGCGCGGGCATGGTGCACCTCCAGAGAAGTGTGGCTGCCTGACAGGTGCCGGATACCCGATCTCACGTGACTATTCATCCGAACGGGAATCAATCCGCCCGGACGGACACCGAATACCGGAAATGCGAACGGGCGGGGCAGCGATCATCGGCTGCCCCGCCCGTTCCCGGCCTGCTCACCGCGGCCGGACTCGCGCTACTTCGCCAGATTGGCCTCGATGGCCTCGATGATGCGCGGCCGCAGTTCGGCGGCGCGGATCACCGCGTCGACCGAACCGACCTCGACCGCACGGTGGATATCGTGCACGCGGTCGAATTCCGCGGCGACCTCACCGAGTTTCTCGGTGCGGACCGAGGACCGGAGCTCGTCCAGCTCCGCGGTGAGCGTCGCGCGATCGGTGCCGGACGCGTTCGCGGCGCGGGTCTCGAGATCGCGGACCCGCGGGTCGGTCGCGGTGCGTTTGTCGACCTCGCCGGCGAACACCACCGCGGCCGCCGGCGCGCCGCCGAGCACCGAGGCGAACGAGCCCTCCAAGGCCAGCACGGTCATATTCGGGTTCAGTGTCTTCGAGAACACCACGAAGGCGCCGCCGTGATACCGCGAGATCACGGTGAACACGATGGGGCCCTGGAAGTTCACGATCGCGCGACCGATCTCGGCGCCGTACTCCAGCTGGAGTTTGCGCATCGACTCCGGTGAGCCGTCGAAACCGGACAGGTTCGCCAGCACCACCAGCGGCCGGTTGCCGCTGGCCGCGTTGATGGCCCGCGCGGCCTTCTTCGACGAGCGCGGGAACAGGGTGCCCGCGGTGTAGGTGTCGGGACCGTCGGTGGCCGGGAAACCGCGCCGCGGCACGCCGCGCGATTCGATACCCAGCAGGCATACCGGGATACCGCCCAGGTGCACGTCCTGGACCACCGAGGTCTCGGCATCGGCCATGCCCGCCCAGCGTTCCAGCACCTCGTGGTCCTGGTCGGCGACAGCGCGCATCACCGTGCGGATATCGAACGGCTTCTTGCGATCCGGGTTGGCGGTGGCGGAGAAGATCTCGCCGACCGTGGTGAAATCGCTGTCCGCCATGACATGCGGGAAATCGGAGATATCGCGGTCCACCGGGTCGGTGGTGCGCGCCCGCCGCGGGCCGTCCTCGCCCGGAACGATATAGGTGTGGTCGTAGTGCGACATGAGCACGGCCCGGGCCGCATGCAGGTTCGGCGCCCAGTACTGCGCCTGCCCGTTGGGGCCCATCACCCGGTCGTAGCCGCCGATACCGAAGTTGTCCTCGGCCGAGACGCCACCGGAGAAGTCCAGGGCCTGCTTACCGGTGAGCACCATGGCCGAGTCCGGGGTCATGACGAGAATGCCCTTGGTGTGCATGAGCATCGTCGCCTCGGCGTTCCAGTACGGCTGCGCACCGACATTGATACCCGCGACCACGATATTGATCTCGCCGCCGTCCTGGGTGAACTCGACGATGCGCTTGAGCGCGGCCGCTACCCAGTCCATGTTCTCGGTGCCGGAGGTCATGGAGATCCGGGCGCCGGAGGACAGCGCGTACCACTCGAGCGGAACCCGCAGCTTCTCGGCCAGATCCAGGGCGGCGATCACCCGCCGGCATTCCGGCTCCGAGAGCGCGCCCAGCGATTTCGTCGGATCGCCGAGCAGCACCACCCGGGTGACACCTTCGGGATGGCGTTCGGTCGCGGTGGTGACGACACCGGCGACCATGGCGGCGGTATTGCGGCCCTTCGGCCGGTCCACCGGCACCAGGGTGTGGTCGGCGTCGAGGTCGTATTCGGCGAATTCGCCGAGCAGACCGGTCAGCTCGTAGGGGTAGACCGTATTGCGGCTGCTGGCCCGCAGGACCTTCTGCCGGTAGGCGTCCAGCGGCTCGACCGGATCGTCGGACCGTTCGCCGACGATCAGTTCGGTGCCGCCGGTGGCGTCGAAGGAGATCCGCAGGGCCAGTTTGACCAGATCGCCGGTCCGGGCGTCGCGCTGGCGGGCGATCAGCAGGATCTCCTCCAGCCCGGCGCCGGTGGTGGTGGGGCGGACCCGCTCGACGATCGCCTCGAGTTCGGCGCGGGTGATATCGATCGGCGGCCACACGTACATGACGATGCGGTTGGTCTGCAGCCGCTTGGACGAGGGCCGCCCCGACTGCGCCCGGCGGATGGAGTCCAGGCAGGTGGCGATCGTGGATTCGGCGGTCGGCAGGGTGACCAGGCGCCCGTCGTGATCGCGCAGCGCGGTCAGATCGCGGACCTGGGCGAAGGCCACGAGCCGCTCGTCGGCGGGATTCTCCTTGGCCACACACCGGAACAGGTACACCTCCTCGTTGTCCGAGGACGGCAGCTGGGTGAGATCGAATTTGTGCAACCGCTTCATCTGCATCCGCTGCGCGATGTAGGGGTGCAGGCCGCGGATGAGACGTTCCTCGTCGAGGCCGGTGCTGGACGGGCGGAAGGTGAAGTGGTGGTGCATGACCGCGTTGTCGCTGCCGGCGACAGTGGCGGTGATCCGGTGCACCTGGTTGGGTACCGGCTGCGCGTTGAGCGCCTCCTGCAGGGCCGCCGCCATGGCTTCGAAGTCCTCGGGCTGGTTCTCCCAGGACACGTAGATATCGGCCTCGATGGAGGCCGAACCGGTCGACAGTTCGGCGAGGCCGCTCACCACGCCGGTGAGGGAATCGAAACTCACGGCCGCCGACACCAGACTCACACCCTTGCGGTCGGCGACCACGAAGGTGGCGCCGCCCGCCTCGCGGGTGCGGACGTTGGTGAGGTCCTTGTTGCCGTAGTAGCGGCGGGTCAGCACCTCCAGCATCACGGTGTTGTCCACCGAGCCGCGGGAGAGCCGCTGACCGAGCAGGCGCACCAGCGGTTCGGTGGCGCTCACCATCTCCGCGATCCGGTCGGTCCGGTCGGCCGCGTCCGGATGCGCGTCGAGGTGGCTGAGATGTTTGCGCGCGTCGGTGTAGGCGCGGGCCCGGTTGCGGCGCAGTACCGGCTGCCCGTACCAGGCGAACACCAGGCCGCGGGTGAGGTCGGCGATCACCGGGAACCGCACCTGGGTGGCGGCCACGAGCCGTTCGAGTGCCAGGCCGACGGGTTCGCGCAGGACCCGGTCCGGCATCGGCTCGGCGAGCCATTCGCGCAGCAGCGCCGAGATGACCTCGACGGTATCGGCGGGCCGCTGCTGGGCCAGGAAGATCCGGAACACCGCGGCCTCGAGGTCGGCGGTGCGGTCCAGTTCGGTGACCCCGTAGTGGCCCAGGGCCTGGGCGAGCTTCGCCCGATAGGACTCCGGCAGCCCGGCCCGGTCGGCGTCGAGACTCTGCAGATAGGTGTGGAAGTATTCGCGGGCGCTGTGGACATGCCCCGGGGCGGGATCGTCCTCCGGCGAACGGTTGTGGCTCAGCTCGGCCAGATCGGCGAAGACCTGCACCAGCTCGAGTTCTTCGGCCAGCGGGCGGCGGTTGTCGGCCACGGCCGCGCGGCGGGCCGCGAGGTAGTCGTCGAGCACCCGGCGGTCGTCGTGCGGGTCGACGTCGAATCCCAGCAGCAGACTGCGCAGGTCCTGCTGACCGCGGCTCATCCGCTGATGCGGCTGCGGCAGATCGGATTCGGTGGGCAGATCCAGCTCGACGGTGGTGGTGGCGGCTCCGGCGTCGTCCTCCGCGCCCTCCTCGGCGAGCGGTTCCAGCCGCAGCAGCGGCGCACCGGTCTCGACCTGGGTGCCGACGGATACGGCGCATTCCTTGAGCCGGGCCCGGAAAGGCGCGCGCAGCACCGTTTCCATCTTCATGCTCTCCAGCACCAGCACTGGCGCGCCCGCCTCGACCTCGGCGCCGACCTCCAGCGGAGTCGCGACCACCAGGGCGGGGGCGGGGGAGCGGACCACGCCGCCCTCGTCCCGGCTGACCCGGTGGGTGATGCCTTCGACATCGACGAGATGGATCGGTCCGTGGGTGCCGGTGACCAGGCGGTACCGGATGCCGTTGACCACGATCTGGCCGGTGTGCCGATCGAAACGCTCCAGATCGACATCGGCGGTACGGATATCGCCGGCCGCTTCGATCCCGATCCGGAAGCGGTGCGCGCCGATCCGGGCGACCCGCACCCGGTAGCCCGCACCGCGCAGTTTGAGGTCGAGGGGCCGGCCGCTCTGGTGCTGCACCTGCGGCCGGCCGCCGGAGGCGGTGGACAGCAGCCGCTGCTGTTCGACGTGCTCCTCTTCCTCGTAGGCGTCGATGGCGGCGGCGGCCAGGGCGATGGCGGTGTGCTGGTGGGAGACCAGGCGGCCTTCGCCGCGGACGCGGTCGATCCAGCCGGTATCGGCGCTCGCGTCGATGACCTCGGGCTGGTTCAGCAGGTCGAGCACGAAGCTCTTGTTGGTGGCGCCGCCCTCGATGATGACGCGGGTCTGCGCGACGGCCCGGCGCAGCCGGCCCAGCGCCTCGTCCCGGTCACGGCCGTAGGCGATGATCTTGGCGATCATGGAGTCGAAATCGGCGGGAATGGTGTCGCCCTGGCTGACGCCGGTATCGACCCGGATCCCCGGCCCGGCCGGCAGGTCCAGCAGTGCGATACGGCCCGGGGCGGGGGCGAAATCGCGATCGGGGTCCTCGGCGTTGAGGCGCGCTTCGATGGCATGCCCGCGTTCGGCGGGCGGCTCGCCCTCGAGCCGGCCGCCGGAGGCCACGTGCAGCTGGGCGCGGACCAGGTCGAACCCGGTGGTCGATTCGGTGATGGGATGCTCGACCTGCAGGCGGGTGTTGACCTCGAGGAAGGCGAACAGCCGATCACCGGGGTGGTAGAGGAACTCCACCGTCGCCGCACCGCGATAGCCGACCGCTATCGCCAAGCGCTCGGCGGAGGCCTTGAGGTCGTCGACCTGCTCGGGCGCGAGCACCGGCGACGCCGATTCCTCGATGACCTTCTGGTTGCGGCGCTGCACAGAGCAGTCACGCACGCCCAGCGCCCAGGCGGTGCCCTGCCCGTCGGCGATGACCTGGACCTCGACATGCCGGGCGCCGGTGACCAGACGCTCCAGGAAGACGATGCCGCTGCCGAACGCGCGGGCCGCCTCCTGGCTGGTGCGCTCGTAGGCGTCGACCAGCTCGGCCTCGTTCGTGATGACCCGGATACCGCGGCCGCCGCCACCGGCGGTCGCCTTCAGCATCAGCGGGTAGCCGATCTCCGCGGCGGCGGCGACGGCGGCATCCACGGTCTCGACGGCGCCGCGGCTCCACGGCGCCACGGGTACGCCGACCTCCTCGGCGATCAGCTTCGCGCCGATCTTGTCACCGAGTTTGCGCATCGCCTCGGCGTCGGGTCCGATGAAGGTCACCCCGATCTGCGCGCACAGCTCGGCGAACGCCGGATCCTCCGCGACGAATCCCCAGCCGACCCAGGCGGCGTCGGCGCCGGTCGCGACCAGCGCCTTCTCCAGCGCTTTGAGATCAAGGTAGGGGCGCGCGGACGCGGGTCCGAGGTCGTAGGCGATATCGGCCTCACGCACGAACGTGGCGTTGCGGTCGACATCGGTGTGCAGCGCGACGGTTTCGATGGGACGTGCGGTCTCCGCCGCGAGATCCCGGACAGCGTGGATGAGGCGCATCGCCGCCTCACCTCGGTTCACGATGGCGATACGGCTGAACACTCGCCCGTCTCCTTCCTCTCCTATGTGCGGGCCCGGTCGACGGGCGAGCCGGTTGCGGCTCTCGCTCTGGGTAGTGTGCACCCTCACTCCGCAGAATTGCACGGCGTACGGGTGCTACTGGCGCGTATCATGCGTGGCCGGCCTCCGGCGAGGGCTCCGGCGGCCCCGTCACGGCGGTGTGAACGGGGAGCCGGCGACCGGGGCCGCTATCCGCGGCGGCTGTGACGCCGCGGCGCCGCAACGTCGCGGAGTACCGCCCACTGCCTGGTCACGGTGCTGCTCAGCCTACCGCCGCACATGCTCCCGGCCGGTGTACACCGGCCGGTGCCGTGCGGTGTCGCCGCGGCTGCCGGGCCGGGGAGAGCGGCGGGTCCGGCAGCCGCGATCACCACCCGATCCGATCCACCGCCTCGATCCGGTGTCCGCCGCTCGGGTCGGTGTAGCGCGCGTCGGGGCAGGTGTAGAGCGCCTGCGCCATCTCGGCGACGACTCGGTTCATGGCCTCGACCGCCGCCGCCTCCTCGGGATCGTCGGTCCAGCCGCGCGGCTCGGTGATGCTCATCGGTGTCCTCCGGTGCGGGCGGTGCCCGGCTTGTGGTCGTGGTGGTCGGTGTGGCGCTGGAAGGCGTCGCCGGCCCGCAGTACCGCGGCCTCGGCGAACGGGGCACCCGAGATCGACATCGACAGCGGGGTGCCCGCGCCGGACAATCCGATGGGAACCGCCAGCGTCGGATTGCCGAGTGGGTTCCAGTACGGCGTATGCAGGGACGGCAGCACGCCCAGCGGGTCCAGGGGATCCATCTCGGCGAGGGCGGGGGCGCCGAGATGGCCGGTGGGGGTGACGATCAGATCCACGATGCCGAACAGTTCCGCCATCCGCTGTCGGGCGATCCGCCGGACCCGCTGCGCCTGGACATAATCGGGCCCGCTCACGGCGGCTCCGCCCGCGAGGATGATCCGAGTCGGCCGGCCGTAATCGGCCCAGCGGGTGTGCAGATCCTCCCGGTGGTAGGCGTGCGCCTCGGCGAGCATGACCACGATATCGATGGCGGTCAGTTCCTGGTACATGGGCAGTTGGACGGGCACGATCCGCGCCCCGGCCTCGCGCAACGCGGCGACGGCCGCGGTGAACAGGCCGGGTTGCGCGGGGTCGATACCGCCGGTGGCGTACCGGTCCAGATCGTCCACGCCGATGGTGACTCCCCGCAGGTCACCGGTGAGCGCTCCGGCGTAGTCGTCGATCGGCGCCGATGAGCTGTAGGGGTCGGCGGGGTCGTATCCGGACATCACGGTGAGGACGACCGCGCAATCGGCGGCGGTGCGGGCCATCGGGCCGATATGGTCCAGGGTGTAGCCGAGGGGCACCACCCCGGACTTCGGTACCCGGCCGAAGGTCGGTTTGAGGCCGGTGATTCCGTTGAACGCCGCGGGGATGCGGATGCTGCCCGCGGTATCGGTGCCGATGGCGGCACAGAACATTCCGGCGGCGACCCCGCTTCCCGACCCGGAGCTGGAGCCGCCGGCCCAGCGGGTGGTGTCCCAGGCGTTGCGCGGTACCGGGAACGGTTTGCCCGGGTCGGGTGCGCCGATGGCGAATTCCATGGTGGTGGTCTTGCCGGTGACGATGGCCCCGGCCCGCTCCAGCCGGCGGACCACGGCGCAGTCGCCGGTGGCCGCGCCCCAGGCGGGATCCAGCACGAGGCTCTGGGCGGTCGTGGGTCCGCGCGAATGCGCGAGAATATCCTTGATGCCCAGCGGGATACCCTCGAGCGGCCCGAGCGGCAGGCCCGCAGCGATCTTCTCGTCGGCCCGGGCGGCGGCCGCCCGGGCAGGGTCGTCGAACCGGGTGAGGTATACCCCGATCGCCTCGTCGGCGGTATCGGCCGCGGCGAGGGAGCGTTCGACGAGTTCGGTGGCGGTGATGTCCCGGTTCCGTAGCGCCTGTGCGGCGGCGGTGAGGGTCGGCAGTGTGCCGGTGGGGGCAGCGGTGGTCATGGGGTTCTCGTTCTCTCGGGGTGAATCGGCGGTCCGGCCGGGGCGGTCAGGGCTGCGTCACGGTGGCGGCGGTGATATCGATCCGGGGGATGCCGCCGATGGCGAGCTGGATCTCGCCCCGGCAGGTGCCGAGCGCGTAGTCGACGGCGGCCCCGGTCCGATCCCGGATTGTCTGCTCGACCAGCAGTACGGGTTCGCCCGGCAGGACGTGCAGGAGGGCGGCCGCGCAGTCGTCGGCGGCGCCGGCCTGGACACCGACATCGAATCCGGTGATATCGATACCGCCGGTGTGCAGCAGGGTGTAGAAGTCGTCGCGGAAGGCGGGCTGGTCCACGCCGCCGGCCTCGGCGGCCCGCAGATAGTTGGTGAACACCGAGATCGGCCGTTCGTCGAGCAGCAGGACGTATTCGATACAGAGGCAGTCGGCCCCGGCCGTGACGCCGGTGAGGCGCGCGGCGATCACCGGCGGCGCGGGCACCCACGCCCAGTGCAGCAGCCGGGTCGTGAGCCGGCCGAGTGCCAGATACTGTTCGAGCGAGCGGCCCGGGGTGGTAGCGCGCCGGCCACGACGTGGTCATCCCGGATCGGTACCGTGCCCAGGCCGCGCCGCCGTTCGATCAGGCCGTCGCGGCGCAGGAGGTCCAGGGCGGCGCGGACGCTGTCGCGGGAGGCCCGGTGCCGGGACATGAGTTCGGATTCGCCGGGTAGCCGCCCGGATCCGAACGCGCCGGCGCGTAACTCCGCCCGGAGCAGATCACGCAGCCGGCGGGCCGTCAGTTGTGCCGAGGTCGGTAGCAGGCGGCGGACCTGGTCCCGGAAGATCGGGCCCTCGCGTGCCGCCGCGGCGGGGTCCAGATGCTCGCGGTGTCCGGCGGTGTGGCGCATAACCGAAGGGTGCGACCGGTGCCGGTTACGCGGCAAGGATCGGGCGTAAACGTCCGGTTACGCTCGCTCGCCGATGGATTTCACGTCTCTGGCCTGCGCTTTCTCGTGACCGCGCGCCGGTTGCGCGGCCGGGCTGCCGGGGTTTCGCGGGGACGGTGCCGGCCGCGGGCGAGTTACGCGGGCCCGGTGGCCGGAATCGGGTGGCCGCCGTGCGCGGATGGCCCGGTTACGACTCCGGTTCGGCCGGTATACGGACCGCGATCTCGCCGCTGAGGGTATGGCCGCCGTCGAGACGCAGCCGGTCGCCGCTCCAGAACCGGCCCGGGTCGTACCAGTCGGGATCGCGGTTCTGCGAGAGCAGCCCCATCGCCTGATAGGTCGCCGCCACGATCTCCGCGCAGTAGGCGTTCTCCACCTCGCGCGCCGCCGGCGGCCGGGAATGACGGCGCGGCAACCGGACCCGGCCGCGGAACCAGCGTCCGGCGAGGGTGGCGGTGGAGGGGAACGGGGTGCCGTCGAGGCGGGCGACGGTGCGCAGTGCCCCGTCCTCCATGGTGGCCGTGGCCGGCGGATCGAGCTGGCGTAACCAGGCCTGCTGCCCGTATCTGTTGGCCCACACCAGAACCGCGTCCCGCAGGTTGTGCAGCTGGGCGCCGCGGTGCGCGGTACCCGACCACATATCGGGCAGCGACCGGCCGAGTTCCGCGTGCCAGATCAGTGCCGGCAGATCATCGATCACCACCGACATCCCCACATGGTTGACCGGGCTGTTCGTCGTCATCCGGATCATCCGGTCGGCCGTGGAATGTCCACGGAACAGCCAGATATCGCCCGTTCTGGTGATCTCGACAGCCCGATCGAGATCGATGCCCGCACCCGCCATGGAACGTAGCCTATGCGTATGAGGTGGTGGAAGGTACTCGGATTGGCGGGCGCGGCCGGCGTGGTGGCCACCGGCGTGGTGGTGGTGCGGGGCGAGCGTCGCCGTCGCGCCTACACACCGGAGCAGGTCCGCGAACAGTTGCACGCGCGGTTCGCGCAGGCGGCGGCCGAGGAGGCGCCCGATGCCGTGGCACCCGAGTCGCGCTTCACGCGAATCCGCGCCGGTGTGCGTGCGGTATTGCGGCGCGGCATTCCGAGGCGCGGCAGCCGGACGTGAATACGCGCCCGCCGGTTCGCGCTCCTTCTCGGAAGCCATGATTCCGGGGTTACCGATTCGCCGGCGGGCGGCGGCGGGAATTCACCGAACGATCTCCTGTTCACGGGGCGCCCGCACCGGCTTCGGTGGCACGATGCGGTGCCGATAGCAGGAAAATAGGATACCGATCACCGCGGTCGTGAGGTTTACTACCGGATCGGGCCGTGATCGGCGTCGAGCAGTGCGCGGTTGATCGAGCACCGCGCGGTTAGCTGTCATATCACCACTCGATTATTATCCGGTCGATAAATTCTCGGCCGGTAGATTACCCAATCCGGAGGGATCTCAATCCTGCTCGGCGATTGCGGTCGGCGTATCGGAGGCGTGGCCGCCCGTCCGGTCTCGGCTGCTGCGGGCTCGGAAGGCAAGGAATCTGCGAGACATCCACGCTGCGTGCGCGTTTTCGCACGGGCCTCGGTGTGGTGACGCTTCCGGCGGTGCCGAGCGTGGATCCGGCCCGAGTGCCCGGACAGATAACTTTCCGCGGGTTGCGAAGCCGGAGCGGCGGCGAGCCGCATCATATTTGCCGAATAATTGCCCGATGTGCAAGTGGGTCCGCGAAATATCGTATTTGCTGGCCGCACGTCGCATCGAAATGAATTGCCGGGCGACGAGTCCGATCCGCGCTCCGAAACGGCGGCCGATATCGGAAATCCGGCCGGGTCTTCGGGGGATAGCGGCGGCCCTGCCGCCCGGGTGATATGTGGATATCGCGTATTCATGCAGGTAGAGGGATTGCGGAAGTATTCGCCGAAGTGGCCCGCCCCGGTATATCGCGCCCGAATTCTCCCGTTACAAATCCGTCACGATACTATCGCCCCCCGTGACGGACACGATGGTGAGAGCGGACGACTCGCCCGCGGGCGAGCAACCCCGGGCCGGCAGGCCCGGGAGCGGGCGATGGGCGGGGTGGGTCGCCCTGGTCGGTGGCCTGTTCGCGACGCTGCTGGCCGTCGCTGTGCCGCTGCTGCCGGTGCAGGTGGACAAGACCACGCTGACCTGGCCGCAGAACGGCTCGACCGGCAGTATCACCGCGCCGCTGATGTCCTACGCGCCGCGGACCTTCGACGCGACGGTTCCCGCGGTGGCCCTGCAGTCGCTGGCCGAACGCGGCGGCCAGGCCGTGGCGACCATGCCGGCGGATGCGCCCGACCTGGAGAAGTACGGTTTCGTCGCCCGGGTCCAGCCGGGCCCGGGCCGGGAGCCCGCGCGGCTCGAGGTGGTACTGCGCAGTCAATCCGTTTTCAGCGTGCCGCTGGACGCGCTCGGCGGCGCCGCCTTGACCGTGCACTCCGACAACACCTCGACCACCGCCGAACTCACCGGCACGAGTATCGAACCGGTGGTGCTGGGTGGTGACTTCCGGCCGCAGGTGGTCGGGGTGTTCAGCGATCTGCGCGGTTCCGGCGGTGCTTCGGTGAGTGTCGAGGTCGACAGCCGGTTCTCGGTCGAGCCGACACCGCTGAAACGGGGTGCGACCGTACTGGCCGTCGTGCTGGCCGTGGTCGCGCTCGCAGCGCTGTACCGGCTGGACCAATCGGGCCGCGGCGGGCTGCGCTGCCTGCTACCGCACCGCTGGCGCACCTTCTCGGTGATCGACGGCCTGGTGCTGGGGACGCTGGTGCTGTGGCATTTCATCGGATCGACGACCTCCGACGACGGCTACCAGTTCGGGATGGCCCGCACCTCGCTGGTGTCCGGATATATGGCGAACTACTTCCGGTTCTTCGGTGTCCCGGAGAACCCGGTCGGTACCCCGCCCTATGACGTGATCGCCCATATGACCGAGATCAGTACCGCCAGCCCGTGGATGCGGTTGCCCACGCTGCTGGCGGCCGTTCTCACCTGGCTGGCGTTGAGCCGCGAGGTGATACCCAGGCTCGGGATCCGGCTGCGTCACGACAGGGTGGTGGTGGCGACGGGCGCCCTGGGATTCCTGGCGATCTGGCTGCCCTATAACAACGGGCTGCGACCGGAACCGATCATCGCGGCCGCCGTCCTGCTCACCTGGTGTTTCGTGGAGCGGGCGATCGCGACCGAACGTCTGCTGCCCTATGCCGTCGCCATCCTGATCGCGGCCTTCAGTCTCACGGCGGCGCCGTCCGGGGTGATCTGCCTGGCGCCGCTGCTGGCGGGTGCGCGGTCGGTGGTGCGGTTCGGGGTGCGGCGCGCGCAAGAGATCATTGCGGCCCGGGGCGGCCCGAGCCCCTGGACCGTCCGGTTGCCCGTGTATGGGGCGCTGCTGGCGCCGCTGGCCGCTGCGGGGACCCTCGTACTCGTTTTCGCCTTCGGCGTCCAGCCGCTGTCGGCGATGTTCGAGATGACGCGGGTGCACAACGCGGTCGGCCCGGCCGTGCCGTGGTACGACGACTACCTCGCCTATCAGCGCCTGTTCACACCCACCGCCGATGGTTCGATCGGCCGCCGGTTCGGCGTGGTCGCGATGTGGCTCGGCCTGCTGGTGTGCGCGTTCGTGATCCTGCGCAAGGGCGGGCGGATGCCGTTCGTGGCCTCGGGTCCGGCCAAACGCCTGCTGGGCATCACCTTCGGGGCCATGCTGCTGATGGCGACCGTGCCCACGAAATTCACCCACCACAACGGTGTGTTCGCCGGCCTGGCGGGCGCGGTCGCGGTCGTGACAGCGGTCGCCGTGGGCCCGAAGGTGATGCGGGCCCCGCGATACCGGGCACTGTTCGCCGCCATCGTCGCCATCGCGCTGGCGCAGATCTTCACCGGCGTCAACAAATGGTTCTACGCCTCCGGCCACGGGATTCCGTGGTGGAACACCCCACCGGAGATCGCCGGCGTGGGCCTGAGCCAGATCTTCCTGACCGTTTCCGTACTGTGCCTGGCGCTGGCCGCGTGGTGGCATGTACGAGCGCCGGATCCGGGCACCCCGCACCGGGTGTCGCCGCGATCCTGGCGGTTGATCAAGGTTCCTCCGCTGACGGTGGCCGCGGCGCTGATCGTGATCTTCCAGGTCGGGTCGTTCGCCACCGCGGCGGCCACCCAGTACCCGGCGTTCTCGCTGGCGCGCTCCAATATCGACGCCGTCCTCGGAAAGCCGTGCGGCCTGGCCGAGGACGTGCTGGTCGAAACCGATCCGAACGCCTCGATGCTGACCCCGCTGGCGGGTGCCCCCGCCGCTACCTTCGCCGCGGACGCGACCGGGTTCGTACCCGGCGGCGTCGGCAATGTCACCTCCGACGACGACAAGGAGGGGGCCGACGACGAGGACGACAGCATCTCGGCCGCGCTGAAGGATTCCGCGACGACCGGTACCGGCACCCAGACCGGTGGCGATCCGCTGCCGTTCGGTCTGGCTCCCGACACTCCCGTGCTGGGCACCGCCGGACAGCAGGAATCGGCCGAGTTGACCACCGGCTGGTACCGCCTGCCCGCTCCCGCCGACCGGGCCGGCATTCTCGCTCTCACCGCGGCGGGCCGGTTCCGGGCGGTGACGCAGGACGGTTCGGTGATGCCGGGACAGCCGGTGGATATCGAATACGGCGTCGCGGATTCGCCGGCCACCGCGCAGTCACTCGGGACGGTGATGCCGATCGATATCGGGCCCACGCCGTCGTGGCGGAACCTGCGGGTCCCGCTGGACCAGATCCCGGATCGAGCCGATGTGGTGCGGATCGTGGCCACGGACAAGACACTCGATCCGCAGCAGTGGATGGCGCTGACCCCGCCGCGGATCCCGCAGACCCGCACGGTCGACGACCTGCTGGGATCCGACAGTCCTGTCCTGCTGGACTGGGCGGTGGGCCTGCAGTTCCCGTGCCAGCGGCCCTTCGATCACAATCACGGCATCGCCCAGGCGCCGGACTGGCGCATCCTGCCCGATCGGCCCCTGGCCAATGCCACCAATCTGTGGCAGAGCCACGACGGCGGTGGTCCGCTCGGCTGGAGCCGGCAGCTGTTGCGTTCGGAGACACTGGCCACGTACCTGAAGGACGATTGGAGCCACGATTGGGGTCAGCTCCAGCGGCTGACCCCCATCGACACCGGCGCGCGTCCGGGAGTTCCGGAGGTCGGCCGGGAAACCCGTTCCGGCCTGTGGAGTCCCGGACCGATCAACGTGGAGTGGTAGCGCGGCGCCCGCGCCGTCCGCTCAGCAGTTGGACGGTGCGGGATCACCACGGAAACGGCCTTCCAGCCAGATCAGGACCTGCGGAACGCCGAGTACGGCCGCGGAGAGGTGTTCCGGGGAGAGCGTGTTCTCCGCCTGAACCGGAACCCCGGCCGCGCAATATCGCCGGTTCGTCCGCACGATGGAATCCACCGGAATCAAGGGGTCGGAGGCCGAATGCCATTCGATGATCGGCATATTCGGGATACCGTCGAAGAACTCGAGGCTGTTCTCCTCGACGACGGCACGGGCGTCGGGATCGGTCACCATCGACATACTGCTCGCGTATTCCACGATGCTCCGGCCCGCCCCGGCGGCCAGTATCTCGTTCGTGCAGCCGTTGGCGACGGTATTCCGGGCATTGAGACCGCGCACATTCATGGAGTCACTGATGGGGAAGCGATCGGGATATTCGCGTTCCAGGCCTATTCCGGCCGCCATGATCAATCCGAATGCCGGATGCGGATCGGTGTTGACCGCTTCGAGCATGCGCACCAGATTCATCGGGACACCGCCGGTCGCGGCGCCGGCGATATCGAGTTCGGGTGCGTACCGCGGGGCGAGCGCGGCCGCCCACGCCGTGGCCATGCCGCCACCGGAGTATCCCGCCATGGCGACCCGGCTGTTCTGTAATCCGAGCCCGGCCGCGCGGACGGCGCGGATATTGTCCAGGGTGATCTGGCCGCCCAGCCGGGCCGCGCCGTAGGCGAAGGTCGGCCCCAGATGGTCGGGCAGGGCCACACTCCAGCCGCGGGCCAGTGCCGCGTTGAGCGCGGCCGCCTCGCGGACCTGCAGTGTCGGATCGGAGGTGTACAGCACCCGGGAGACCGCGCACTGGGCGCCGAGACCGTTGATGATGTGCTGGTAGGACAGCAGCGGCCCGTCCGGAGCGCGCCACTGCGGAGTCAGAACCGTGGTGGTGGCCGCGATCGGCAGGCCCCGGGAATTGTTCGACCGGAATTTCACCAGGGTCACCGTGGTGCCGGGAAATATCGGCAGCGGCGGCATCACCCGGGTTTCGAGTATTTCTCCCGGAGATTTATCCGAGATATCGGCGGGTGCCCGATAAAAGGGATCGGGGTCCGGTGCCGGGTAGAGGGGTGCCGCGGCGGCCGGAGGCGTACCGGTCCCGGACAGCACGGTGAGGCTGCCGAACAGTAGTACGCCGAAAGTGAGTACGACTAGATTTCGAGCGATCGTCGGAATCTGCACGCGACAAGTATTACGGCAGGTCGCCGCGAGATCGGGTAATGGGCCGAATGATTGTTTGTGTCGTGTCCGGCCCGGCGCGGGTCAGGCGGATTCCGCGCCCGACCCCAGCCGCGGGAAAGGTTCGGTGGAGAACACGATCTCCACCGCCACTTCGAAATGCGCGGCGATCCGCAGCGCCAGGTGCAGGCTGGGACTGTATTCCCCGCGTTCGAGATAACCGATGGTCTGGTAGTGCACGCCCAGCGCGTCGGCCAGCTGCCGCCGCGAGATGCCGCGCTCGGCGCGCAGCATCGCGATGCGGTTGTAGATGACCTCAGAAGGCACGTTGCATCGCCTTTTCGCGGCGCGCGGCCATTCGTGACCCGGACTCGTGTCGTGCCATGCGCCGCAACACTACCGGTGCGATGAGCAGCCCCGCGACGGCCCAGGCGCCCAGTACCGCCACGGTCTCGGCGTGCCTCCAGGATTCGCCGATCTCGACCTGCACCGCGTCGGGCGGTAGCAGCGCCGAGCGCATGCCGAGCCCGGCCCAGTACATCGGGAACGCCTGACCCACGATCTGCAACCACGCCGGGAGCGCTGTGATCGGATAGAAGATGCCCGAGATGGCGATCAGCCCCATCAGGGGCATCGACAGCAGGAACGTGGCCCGCGCACCGTCGAGTGCGGCACCCAGGATCGCCCCGGCCGGTAAGGCCGCGAGCAGGCCGAGCAACAGAACCCACGCGAAGGTCGCCCAGGCGTAGGGCGTATCCGGTGTCATCCCGCCGATGATCAGCGCACCCACCAGCAGGACGACCAGCACCTGCGCCGTGACCGAACCCGCGGACGCGAGGGTTTTGCCGACGAAATAGCCGGTGATTCCGTGCGGGGCGCTCTTGGCGCGCAGGACGGTGCCGTCCTCGCGGTCGAGCACCATGACGTTGGCGAGGTTGTAGAGACCGTTGAAGGCGATGATGGACCCGAGCAGCCCGGGCACCGCCAGCTCGGCGATGGAGAGCCCGCTGCCACCGTATTCGCGGTCGCGGAGCAGGTACAGCACGGCGAGGGTGATGGCGGGGGTGAGGAACTGGCCGATCAGATCGGGTGCGTGGGTGAACATCTGGCGCAGTTCGATCCGGCCGCGGGTGAGACCGGCCCGGACGGCGTGGGCGGTGGCATTCATCGGTTTACCTCCGCGAGGGTGTTGATCTCGGTGCCCGTCTCGCCGGCCTCGTGCCGGCGGACGAGTGTCATATAGGTGTCCTCCAGGGAGGCGCGGCGGACCTCGAGTTCGCCGACCCCGTCGCCGTACTGCTCGAACAGTTCGTGGACGAATTTCGCCGATTCGGTGGTGGTGTGGACGAAACGCTGATCCCCTACGGTCCAGCGCACCTCGGAGTCACCGGATACCGATCGTGAGAGTTCGTCGGGTGATCCGTCGGCGATGATCCGGCCACCGGCCAGGATCAGGATCCGGTCGGCGATCTTCTGGGCCTCGTCGAGGTCGTGCGTGGTGAGCAGGATCGTGGTGTTCTCGAGATCCGCGAGGCGATGCACGAGATCATGGAAGTCGCGGCGGGCCGCCGGATCGAAGCCGGCGGTGGGCTCGTCCATGAACAGCAGTTCCGGTCGTCCGACGATGCCGATCGCCACATCCAATCGACGCCGCTGGCCTCCGGAGAGAGTGGCGATCGCGGCGTCCGCGTGCGCGGTCAGCCCGACGAGTTCGATGAGTTCGGCGGTATCCCAGGGTTTGCGGACCCGCTCGGTGGAGTAGGGCCGGTAGAAGGTCCCGAGATGGGCGAGCAGCTCGCGGACCCGCCATTTGGCGTGATCGCGCCACGACTGCAGGACGACCCCGACGCGGGCGCGCCACTGTTCGTCGCCGTGTTCGGGGTCCACGCCCAGAACGGCCACGCGGCCGGCGGAGCGGGCGCGGAAACCCTCGAGGATCTCGAGGGTGGTGGTCTTACCCGCGCCGTTGGGGCCCAGCATCACCAGCACCTCGCCGCGGCGGGCCCGGAAGGACACGTCGCGGAGTACATCGGTGGTGTCGTAGCGCATGCGCAGGGCGTCGACCTCGAGAACCGGGTCGCCGTTCGAAGTCATGAGAGCCTCCCGAGTAATCATCCTTCGATGATTTGTAGCATACCTACTACATATGAGAGCGGCAATGCTCTATTCGGAAGGCGAGTGCGGAATGCCGGTCAGGCGTCCGGCTCGGGCGACAGCACCGCGACCAGGAAGTCCGAGGTTTCGGTGAACGGGCGCAGATCCCAGGTCGACAACAGCAGATCCGCGGCCAGACCGGCGGCGGTGGCGTCGGCGCGGAACTCCTCGAAGGCGTAGCCGCGGCCCGCGCCGAATCCGGTGACCACCCGGCCGCCCGGTGCCAGATGGCGCGCGAACCCGGCCAGGACCGCGCCCCGGGTGGCCGGTGCCAGGAATGTCATCACATTGCCCGCGCAGACGATCACATCGAAACCGGCCTCGATACCGCGGCCGGGGAGATCGAGGTCGGCGAGGTCGCCCACAAGCCATACAGGTCCGGGGTAGTCGGCCTCGGCGGCGGCGATGAGTACCGGATCGAGATCGACGCCGATTACGGTATGTCCCGCGTTGTGCAGATGGCCGCCCAGTCGTCCGGGTCCACAGCCGGCGTCCAGGATTCGTCCGCCCCGGCCCAGCATCGCGTCGATCAGCCGGGCCTCGCCGAAGATATCGTGCCCCTCGGCCGCCAGGGTGCGGAACCGCTGGACGTACCACTGCGAATGCGACGGGTCGGCAGCGGTGAGTTCCTCCCAGCGATTACGGACCCGGTCTCGCGGCGTATGCCCGTCCATCGGTTCTCTCCTCACCTCGATCGCGCGGCCGGCCGGCCACCCGTCTCGGACTGTACGGGCCGCCGCGGTCCGCCCGGCCTGGCACGGGCGGTGATCACATCCGCTGTTCGTAGACCGTCGCGAGATCGCGCAGCGCCCCGGCGGCATCGCCGGTGAAACTCGAACCGTGCATCACCGCCAGGGTGGTGGGCTCCAGTCCGGCCAGCCGGT
>NZ_JBSFRU010000053.1:0-25295 GCF_053589395.1 Nocardia sp. NPDC003345 | reverse complement strand
GGAGCGCCTGCGGGAAACGCTGGAACCGGCCGGCGTGACCCTGGATCTGGATCCCGGCGACGCCCAGGACGATATGGACGGCGACGGCACGGTCTGGCGGTTCGTCGCCTGCGGCGAATGACCCGGGCCACCCGGCGGCAGCAACCCGGTGCCGCCCGGCGGCAGTAACCCGGCGCCGCCCGGCGGCAGCAACCCGGCGCCGCCCGGCGGCAAGGATTCATCTCCTCGACCGGCGTATGTCGGCGGGGCTTGGTAGAACATCGCGGGCAGGGACAGGCCCGCGGAAAGGCATACCCATGATCAACGATCACTTGACCGAGTTCGGCGGCCTGCCGGTCTTCGACTTCCCGGAGGAACTGGCGAAGCCGGAGAACGCCGCCGTCGCGTCGTTCGAGCATCCCGAGCCCGAGACGGTGGCCTGGCGGGTCGGCCGGATGGGCTGGGATTCCGAGGCGCAGTGGCACGACCAGTTCGCCCGGTTCCTCGACCTGGTCGACACCACCCGGGTGCGGGCCTTCGTGGTGGGGCCCTGGGCCGATATCGAAGGGGGCGACGGCTTCGATCCGGTGGATCCCGTCCTGGAGGCGCTGGTGGCAGCGGCCGATCGCTTCCCCGCGCTGCGGTCGGTATTCCTCGGCGATATCGTCCAGGAGGAGAACGAGATCTCCTGGATAACCCAGGGCCAGGTCACCGAACTGCTCGACGCCTACCCGGAGTTGACCGAACTCGCGGTGCGGGGCTCGGGTGATCTCCGCTTCCCCCCGACCCGGCACGAGAACCTGCGCAGCCTCACCGTGCAGACCGGCGGGCTCGGCGCCGAGGTGGTGCGCGGTATCGGGGCCAGTGATCTGCCCGCGCTCACCCGTCTCGAACTGTGGCTGGGCACCCCGAATTACGACGGCGATTCCGAGATCGCCGATCTCGCGCCCGTTCTCGCGGGTGACCGGCTGCCCGCCCTGCGGCATCTGGCACTGCGCAACGCCGAGATCCAGGACGAGGTCTGCGCGGCCCTGGCCACCGCGCCCGTGGTGGCCAGGCTGGAAACCCTCGATGTGTCGCTGGGCGTGCTCACCGATGCCGGGGCGGCGGCCCTGCTGTCCGGGCAGCCGCTGACCCACCTGACCGGGCTCGATATGCACCACAACTATCTGAGCCCCGAAATGTGTACCCGGCTCCGGGAGGCTCTCGAACCGCGGGTGACACTCGATCTGGATGCCGGGGACGCGGAGACCTATACCCACAACGGTGAGGTGACCCGGTACGTCTCGGTCGGCGAATGACAGCGGCATCCGATGACCTGTCCTACCGGTGGGTGGTCGTCGGCAACGGGGAGAACCGCCGGGTCCGGTCGTTCGTCGCGGCCGCCGTCGCCGCCGGGCAACCCCCGCCGCGCGTGGTGGACTGGCTGACCGTCCTGCGCGACGGCGGCTACCGGTTCACCGGCGACGAACTCGTCCGGTTGGATTCGGCCGGGGAGAACCCCGAGGTGGACCGGCTGCTGCGCGGGATCGGCGATCCGACCCGGGTGGAGGGCACCGGGCTCTGGTACACCCGATTCACCGCCGCGGTGGCGTCACTGCGGGGTGGGCACCGGCTCGACGATCCGGCCGAACTGGCCGTGCTGTTCGACAAACGCCTGTGCCACGCCCGGCTGGCGGCGGCGGGGTTGCCGGTGCCGGATTCGCCGACCTCCGGGCGGTCGGTGGCCCTGAACGGCTGGGAGGAGGCCCGGAGGCGGATGGACGACGCCGGGATGCCGCGGGCGTTCGTGAAGATCGCGCACGGCTCGTCGGCGTCCGGGGTACTCGCGGTGGAACGGCATCCGGGGGGCCGGGTCCGGGTCACCACCTCGGTCGAACTCACCGCGTCCGGCGCACTGCACAATTCGCTGCGGGTGCGCCGGTACCACCGCGAAACCGATGTCGCCGCGATCGTGGACCGGCTGGCGCCCGACGGTCTGCATATCGAACGCTGGATCCCGAAGGCGTCCGTACAGGGCCGGTCCTGCGATCTGCGGGTGGTGGTGATCGCGGGCCGGGCGACCCATCTGGTCGTGCGCAGCGCGTCGGTACCCATCACCAACCTGCACCTCGGCGGGTTGCGCGGCGATGTGGACGCGGTCCGCGCGGCGGCCGGTGAGCACTGGTGGCACGCGCTGGATCTCGCCGAACGCGCGGCCGCCTGTTTTCCCCGGACGCTGTGCGTCGGCGTCGATCTGCTGCCCACCGCGGGGTGGCGGCGATTCGTGGTGGGTGAGGTGAACGCCTTCGGCGATCTCCTGCCCCGGATCACCGGTTTCGCGGGCACGCCCGCGGCCGGCCTGGACACCTACACGGCCCAGCTGGGCGCGGCGCAGCGCTGGTACGGTGCGGTGCGCACCGCATCCGCTCCGGAGGACCAGCATGTACCGGCCTGATTTGAACGAGGTGATCGGCCGGGACGACCTGCTGCTGCTCACCCTGGACACCCTGCGCTACGACGTGGCCGCCGAGGAAGCGGCCGCGGGCCGGTTGCCCAATCTGACGGCGGTGCTCCCGGGCGGCGTCTGGGAAGAACGCCACGCCCCGGGCAATTTCACCTACGCCTCCCACCAGGCCATATTCGCCGGATTCCTGCCCACACCGGCGGCACCGGGCCCGCACCCGAGGTTGTTCGCGGGCCGGTTCGCGGGCAGTGAGACCACCGCGGCGGGCACCTTCGTCTTCGACGAACCGGATCTGCCGGCCGCGCTCGCGGACCGCGGCTACCGCACGGTGTGCGTGGGCGGTGTCGGTTTCTTCAACAAACAGGGTGCGCTGGGCAGCACCCTGCCGGACCTGTTCGCGGAAAGCCATTGGAGCCCCGAGTTCTCCGTCGCCTCGCCCACCTCGTTCGAGGCGCAGGTCGAGTATGCGCGCGAGGTGATCGCGACCACCCCGCCCGATCGGCGGCTGTTCCTGTTCCTGAACGTATCGGCGCTGCACCAGCCCAACTGGTTCCATCTGCCCGGCGCCACTCGCGAGACCGGCGACAGCCGGGAGACCCACGCGGCGGCGCTGCGCTATGTGGACCACCACCTGCCGGACCTGTTCGCGGCCCTGCGGGCCCGCGGCCGCACCTTCGCGATCGTCTGTTCCGATCACGGCACCGCCTACGGCGAGGACGGATACACCGGGCACCGGCTGGGTCACGAATCCGTCTGGACCGTCCCCTACGGTCATTTCTTCCTGGAACCCGCGGCCGCGCCGGACTCCGGAGGCGCCGCATGACGCGGGTTCCCATCCGTTTGCCCCGGCCGTACCAGAACTACGTGTACGCCTACCCTCACAAGACCGCCTACCGGCCGCTGGATCCGAGGCCGGCGCTGCGCGACCTGTGGGCCACCGAACCCCGAGACCCGCTCTCGCTCTACCTGCACATCCCGTTCTGCGAAATACGCTGCGGCTTCTGCAACCTGTTCACCAGGGTCGGCGCACCGGGCGACCTGACCACCCGCTATCTCGACGCCCTCGCCCGCCAGGCCGGAACGGTGCGCGAAAGCCTCGGCGACGAACCCGCGCCCCGGTTCGCCACCGCCGCGTTCGGCGGCGGCACCCCCACCTACCTGGAGGCCGGGGAACTGACCCGGCTCTGCGATATCGCCGAGCACATCATGGGTGCCGACCTGGCCGCCATCGGGTTGTCCGTCGAGACCTCCCCCGCCACCGCCACCGCGGATCGGCTGTCGGTCCTGGCCGAACGCGGGGCGACCCGGATCAGCCTGGGCGTGCAGAGTTTCGACGACGCGGAGGCCAGGGCCGCGGTCCGCCCGCAGCGCCGGGCCGACGTGGAAGCCGCGCTGGGCCGGATCCGCGATACCGAGGTCGCGAATCTCAATATCGACCTGATCTACGGAATCGCCGGCCAGACACCGGCGAGCTGGCGGCGGTCGCTGGACGCGGCACTGGCCTGGCGGCCGGAGGAGATCTATCTGTACCCGCTCTATGTCCGCCCGCTCACCGGGTTGTCGAGAATCGAACGCGACGCGGCCGACGCGGTGTGGGACGCCGACCGTTTACACCTGTATCGCGAGGGCCGCGACCATCTCCGGGCCCATGGCTACGAGCAGCGATCCATGCGCATGTTCCGGCGCGGTGACGCGCCCGCGAGCGGGCCGGACGACTATTCCTGCCAGACCGACGGCATGATCGGGCTCGGTTGCGGCGCCCGCTCCTACACCCGTGGCCTGCACTATTCGTTCGACTACGCGGTGTCCGTGCACGAGGTCCGGTCGATCATCGACAGCTATACCGCCACCACGGATTTCGGCCACGCGGTGAACGGCCGGGTGATCGACGCGGACGAGGCCCGCCGCCGGCATCTGCTGCAATCGATCCTGCAGGCCGACGGTATGCCGGTGGCCGGATATCGCGCCCGGTTCGGTACCGACCCGGCCGCCGATTTCGCGGGCGAGCTGTCTGTGCTCGCCGAACGCGGCTGGCTGGCCGATACCGGCCCCGGGCTGTTGCGGCTCTCACCCGAGGGGTTGGCGTACTCCGACGCGATCGGCCCCGAATTCTTCTCACCGTCCGTGGCCGCCGCCATGACCGAGTACGAAGTGCGGTGACCCCGGGTGCGTCTCACGCTGCTCTATCGCGGCCCGCTGGCCTCCTGCGATTACGACTGCCCCTACTGCCCTTTCGCGAAGCGCCGCGACAGCCGCGAGCAACTGCGGGCCGACCGTGCCGCGCTGGAGCGTTTCACCGGCTGGGTACGGGAGCAGCGCGACGACGAGATCTCGGTGCTGTTCACACCGTGGGGTGAGGGCCTGGTCCGTTCCTGGTACCGCCGGGCCCTGGTGGAACTCTCACGGCTGCCGCATGTGCGGCGGGTCGCCATCCAGACCAATCTCGGCGGCCGTACCGGCTGGCTCACCGAGGCCGACCGCGACACCGTCGCGCTGTGGTGCACCTACCACCCGGGCCAAACCCCCTACCAGCGGTTCCTCGATAAGACCCGGGAACTCGCGGCGGCCGGAATCCGCTTCAGTGTCGGGGTGGTGGGGTTACCCGACCATCTGGAACAGGCCCGGCGCCTGCGCGCCGACCTGCCCGGGCACATCTACCTGTGGATCAATGCTGCCGAGGATCACACCTATTCCGACCCCGAGGCCGCCGACTGGACCGGGATCGATCCGCTGTTCCCCTTCAGCCGCGACCCGCATCGGTCGCTGGGCCGGGCCTGCCGGACCGGGGAGTCGGTCCTGTCGATCGACGGCGAAGGCACCGTCCGCCGCTGCCATTTCGTGAAAGAGCCCCTGGGCAACCTCTACGACGGTTCCTACCGCGCGGCGCTGGGTCCGCGGCCGTGCCCGCGCGCCCTCTGCGACTGCCATATCGGCTACGTCCACCTGGAATCGCTACCACTCTACGACGTATTCGCGGGCGGGGTCCTGGAACGGATCCCCGCCTCGCCCACGGTCGTGGACCTGCCGCTACCGGGCGGTGCGCCCGATATCCTCCGGGCGCACCGCCTCGGATCAGCGTGACGCGGCGGCGGTCTCCGCGAGCACCTTCTCCCGATGCCGCGCACGCAGGGCGGCGTGATGCGGGCTGCGCCGGACCACCAGGTAGGCCGCGCCCAGTACCGCGAACCAGATCGGGGTCACCAGCAGTGCCTGCAGGGTGTCGCTCTTCTGGGTGAGCGCCCAGATCAGGAAGACGAAGAACGCCAGTACCGCGTACACCATCGGAATACCGCCCGGCATCTTGAACACCGACGCGGCATGCAGCTGCGGCCGCCGCTTCCGGTACACGAGATAGCTGGCCAGGATCATCGTCCAGACGAACATGAAGCACAGCGAGGAGATCGTGGTGACCACGGTGAAGGCCTCCACGATGGACTGCCCGGCGTAGAGCAGCACCACGCCGATCAGCAGGAACGCACACGAGAACCGCAGCGCGTTGGCCGGGACCTTACGCCGCGACAACCGGCCGAACAGGGCCGGTGCGTCACCGTCGCCGGCCAGGCCGTACACCATGCGGGAAGTCGAGTAGATACCCGAGTTGGCGCTGGAGGTGGCGCTGGTGAGCACCACGAAGTTGACCACACTGGCGGCGACACCCAGTCCGGCCAGCGAGAACATCGCCACGAACGGGCTCTCGTCCGCAGAGACCGACCGCCACGGTGTCACCGCGCAGATCACGATCAGCGCGCCGACGTAGAACAGCAGCACGCGCACCGGGATGGAGTTGATCGCCCGGGGCAGGGTGCGCTCGGGATCCTTGGCCTCGGCCGCGGTGGTGCCGACCAGTTCGATCCCCACGAAGGCGAAGACCGCGATCTGGAAACCGGCCACGAAACCCATGGGTCCGGTCGGGAAGAAACCGCCGTCGTTCCACAGGTTGGCCAGCGAGGCCGTGCTGCCGCTGTCCCCGGTGAAACCGGTGATGACCATGACCAGGCCGGTCACGATGAGGGCGCCGATGGCGAGCACCTTGATGAGCGCGAACCAGAATTCGGTCTCGCCGAACGCGCGCACGGTGGGCAGGTTGAGCACCAGCAGGACGGCGATACAGACCAGCGCCGGTATCCACAGCGGCAGATCCGGCCACCAGTACGCCACGTACCCGGCGATGGCCACGACATCGGCGATACCGGTCACCACCCAGCAGAACCAGTAGGTCCAGCCGGTGAAGAAGCCCGCCCAGGGGCCGAGCAGATCACCGGCGAAATCGCTGAACGATTTGTACCCGGAGTTCGACAGCAGTAGCTCCCCCATCGCCCGCATGACGAAGAAGAGGAAGAAGCCGATGATCATGTAGACGAGGATCACCGAGGGCCCGGCCAGCGAAATGGTCTTACCGGACCCCATGAACAGGCCGGTGCCGATGGCGCCGCCGATGGCGATCAGCTGGATATGCCGGTTCGCCAGCTGACGGCTCAGCCCGGACGGTCCACCGGGATCGCCCTGCGTGGATGCTTCGTCACCTGGACCTCCGTGGCCCTGCAGCACGGCCATATTCTTGTTTCTCCCTCGTAGAGATCGATCGGATAAGCCATTCGAACACCAACGGAGCCATCCCGCAGTGTGGGGCCGGGACGTCATACTTCGAGCGGCCTGCCCGGGGGCGATCCGCCGGGCACGGCCGGTGCCGGAGTACAGGGTAGATCGGGCGGGCGCGCGCGGTGGGCGCCGCCCCGCGCCCCCGGCCCGCCGGCGGCCGGGCCGTCGTGACAAGGTTTCCTGCTGTGTTCAAGCTGATGTTCCACGAGCCCCGGATTCCCGGCAATACCGGAAACGCCATCCGGCTCGCCGCCGGAACGGGCAGTGAACTGCACCTTGTCGAACCGCTGGGGTTCGATATGTCGGAGGCGAAGCTGCGGCGGGCGGGGCTGGACTATCACGACCTCGCCTCGGTGACCGTGCACCCGGATCTGGCGACCGCCTGGCAGCGGCTGCGGCCGGCGCGGGTGTTCGCGTTCACCACCCGGGCCACCACCCCCTTCACCGCCGTCGCCTATGCGCCCGGCGATGTGCTGCTGTTCGGCGCCGAGCCGTCCGGGCTGCCGCCGGAGGTGCTGGCCGACGAACATCTCACCGATGAGGTCCGTATCCCGATGCTGCCGGGCCGGCGCTCGATGAATCTCGCGAACGCGGCATCTGTCGCGGTGTACGAGGCGTGGCGCCAGCACGGCTTCCCGGGCGCCGTCTGACACTGGAAGGTGTTTTCACCAGCGGGCCTCGGCGGCTGTTCGGGGTGCCGGTCACGCGGACGGCATCCGGCTCTTCTAGTCGGCGGGGCGGTCCGGCTCACCCGGCTCCTCGCGGGTGGCGGCGGAATCACCGGCGGCCCGCGCGGGCGTCGGTTCGGCGGCATCGTCCGCGGATGCGCCCACCGCGGGGCGCGCGGGTCCCCTGGCCGCGGGCTTGCGGCGGCCGAACACACGCATCACCAGTGCGACCACCGCGCCGATCACGGCGAGGAAGCCGAGCCAGGGCAGGGCCTGACCCACCCACACCAGGGCATCCTTCAACCAGTCCACCAGCGAATTCCAGCCGTCCACCACACCGTCCCAAAAATTCGCGGGGCCGGTCTCGCCGGTTTTCTGCGCCTGGCTGGTGATATCGACGGTCAGTGTGGAGAGGCCGATCTGATCGTCGAGGTAGCGCTGCTGGCCGGTGAGGCTGTCGAGTTCGGCCTGGCGGGTGGCCAGGGCCTCCTCGGCGGCGATGAGGTCGGCGGTATCGGCGGCGCGCGCCATGAGATCGCGCAGCCGGTCCACCGAGGTACGCAGCGCGCCGATCCGGGCCTCGAGATCCTGCCATTGCAGGGTGACGTCGTCGCGATTGGTGCTGATCTCGGTGACCTCGCCCAGATCGGCGAGCCCCTCGATGAAGGGGTCGGTCTCGTCCGCCGGGATCCGGATCACCAGATTGGCATGCGGCTGGGTGCCTTCGGTGCCGGGATTCTCGGTGCGCTGATCGATTCGGCCGTCCACCGCGGCGACCCGGTCGGCGAGGGTCTGCGCGGCGGCGATGGGATCGGCGGCGGTGAGGTCGACCGAACCGGTGACCACTTCCTTGCGCTCGGCGGCGGCCTGATCGCCGTTGTCCGGCGCGGGCGCCTGCTTCGTGGGCGCCTGTTCACGCGCGGGCGCGTTCTGGGTCCGGAATCCCGGGGCGGAGGCCGGTGCCGGGCCGGACCCGTCGAGCGCCGGCGCCGGCGCCGACGTCGAACCGGAATCGTCACCACAACCGGCGAGCAACGCCGATCCGAACAGGACCACGAACAACACCCCGAGCTTGCGCATGCTGGCAGCGTAATGCCCATTCCGGTGTGGGGTACCGGTTACCGGCACCGCATCGGCCCCCGGCGGATCATCCGGTGCGTCGATCGTCCTCGGATTCGTCCTCGTCCTGTCCCGCCGGGAAGAGAATCGGGCTCAGCAGATATTGCGACCGCTCCGGAGTCTCCGGATTCCGCAGGCGCGGAATGATTGCCGCGCGCAGTTCCTCGATCAGTTCCTCGGCTTCGGCCGGGGTGAGCCAGAGGGTGTGCTGACGGTAGCCGACCAGATCGGCAGCGGGATCGGCGGTTTCACCCGCGAGGTAGGTATCGAACTCCGCCAGCAGCACTGCCATGGCGGCGGCGAAGACGGCGCGGTGGTCGGCGACCGTGGCGGAGGCCACCTCCTCGGGATCGATCACCGCGCGCTCGCCGCGCAGCCGGTAGCTGCGCTCCATCGCGCCGCGCACCCGCTGCTCGCCTGCGAGTTCGAGTACACCGGCACCGGCGAGTATGTCGACGTGGCGGTAGACGGTGGCCTTGGATACATCATGTAGCCGGGCGCACAACTGCGCGGTGGTCCGAGTGCGTCCGCCGGACATGGCGTGCACGATGCGCAAGCGCACCGGGTGCGCGAGCAGCTCGAGTGAGTCCATGACGGAATGTTCTCATATCTGCTACCTTTCTCAATATCGAGAAAGGTAGCAGATGGAGGACAACAGATCGGGTCGCGCGGTCACCGCCGAGTGGCGCACTCCGGCCTACGCCGATCCGGCCGCTTTTCATGAGCACGCGATCACGGTGACCGCGGACTCGTATACGGTCGCGGGGACCGTCACCATTCCCCGCGCCCCCGGCCCGCATCCGGGGGCCGTGCTGCTCGCCGGTGGCGGACCGTTCGACCGGGACGGAACCGCGGGACCGAACAAGAACCTGAAGGACCTGGCCTGGGGCCTGGCCGGACACGGTATCGCGGTACTGCGCTTCGACAAGGTCACCTACACCCACCGCGAACTCCTCGCGCCAGACGCGGATTTCACCCCGACCGCGGAGTACGTCCCGCACGCGGTCGAAGCGGCGAAACTGCTGCGCGGACTACCCGGTGTGGATCCGGACCGGGTAGTCGTACTGGGGCACAGCATGGGCGGCAGGTTCGCGCCGAAAGTCGCGGCCGCCGACCCCGAGGTGGCCGGAGTGGTGATCCTGGCCGGAGATACCGTGCCGCTGCAATGGTCGCTGGTGCGAGCCATCCGGCATCTGACCGAAACGGATCCGGCCACGGCCGCACTACTTCCGGCACCGGAGGTCGCCACCGCACAGGCGGAACTCGTCGACGGCCCCGGGCTCACCCCGGCTACCGCCCCCGAGCGGCTACCTTTCGGGATGTCGGGAACGTACTGGCTGGACCTGCGCGGCTACGACCCGGTCGCGACGGCCTCGGCGCTCGACAGGCCGCTGCTCATCATGCAGGGCGAGCGCGATTATCAGGTCACCGTCGCGGACGATCTGGCCGGATGGCGGGCGGGACTGGCGGGCCGCCGCGATGTCACGTTCCGGACCTACCCCGCCGGGGATCACATGTTCTTCCCGGGTGCCGGGCCCTCCACACCCGCCGACTACACCCGTCCCCATCATGTGGACCCCGAGGTGGTCGGCGATATCGCCGATTGGCTCACCGGCCTGGCCCGGTGATGAGGGCCGGGTACATCAACGGAAATCGCGGGACTTCGAGCCGATCCGCATATCGAGAGGGCGCAACTGCTCGGCGTAGACGCTGACCGCGCCCTCCGCGTTCTGCACCCGGCCGCGGATCAGCAGCGCCGAGGCCCCCTGGGCCGTGCGGCGGTAGCGTTTCCACAGTCCGGCCGAGCACACCACATTCACCATGCCGGTCTCGTCCTCCAGGTTCAGGAAGGTCACCCCGCCCGCGGTGGCCGGGCGCTGCCGGTGGGTGACCGCCCCGCCGACCAGCACCCGGGTGCCGTCGGGCACCGCGAGCAGTCCGCCGGCCGGGATCACCCCGAGTGCGTCCAGCCGGGGGCGCAGGAACTGGGTGGGGTAGTTCGCCGGTGAGACCCCGGTGGCCCAGACGTCGGCGGCGGCGTGCTCCAGTTCGCTCATACCGGGTAGCACGGGGGCATCGGTCGAGGCGCCGGTGCCGGGCAGCCGGTCGGCGCGTTCGCCGGCCGCGGCCCCGGCCGCCCACAACGCCTCCCGGCGGGAATGTCCCAGACCGCCGAGGGCACCGGCCGTCGCCAGGGCCTCCGCCTGCGGGACGGTCAACTCCACCCGTCCGGTGAGATCCAGGAACGAGGTATAGGGCCCGCCGCGCTCGCGCGCAGCCACGATCTCGGCCGCGAGTTCGTCGCCGATACCGCGAACGGCCGCAAGTCCCAGCCGGATCTCGGTCCCCCGTCGCTCCAGCGTGGCCTCCGGCGTGCTCGCGTTGATATCCGGGCCGTGCACCGCGACCCCGTGCCGGCGCGCGTCGGCGACCAGCGACTGCGGCGAGTAGAAACCCATCGGCTGCGCGCGCAGCAACCCGGCGCAGAAGGCGGCCGGATAGTGCAGTTTGAACCAGGCGGAATAGAACACCAGGGCGGCGAAACTCTGCGAATGACTCTCCGGGAAACCGAAATTCGCGAAGGCCTTCAGCTTCTCGTAGATACGGTCGGCGAGTTCGCCGGTGATGCCGTGCAGATCGCGCATGCCCTGGTACAGCCGGCCGCGCAACCGCTCCATTTTCTCCGGGGAGCGTTTCGACCCCATCGCCCGCCGTAGCTGATCGGCTTCGGCGGCGGTGAATCCCGCGACGTCGACGGCCATCTGCATGAGCTGTTCCTGGAACAGCGGTACCCCGAGGGTGCGTTCCAGCGAATTCCGCAGCGCCTCGTGGTCGTAGCGGACCTCTTCGCGATCGTTGCGCCGCCGGATGTAGGGATGCACCGAACCGCCCTGGATCGGGCCGGGGCGGATCAGCGCCACCTCCACCACCAGATCGAAGAACGTACGCGGTCGCAGTCGCGGCAGGGTCGCCATCTGCGCGCGGGACTCCACCTGGAACACGCCCACCGAATCGGCGCGGCAGAGCATCTCGTAGACGGCGGGTTCGGCGAGGTCGAGGGTGTGCAGTTCGACCGTCTCGCCGATATGTTCGCGGACCAGGTCGATCATGTAGTGCAGGGCCGACAGCATGCCCAGGCCCAGCAGATCGAATTTGACCAACCCGGCCGCGGCGCAATCGTCCTTGTCCCACTGCAGCACACTGCGCCCGGGCATCCGCGCCCATTCCACCGGGCAGACATCGGCGATGGGGCGGTCGCAGATGACCATGCCGCCGGAGTGGATGCCCAGGTGCCGGGGCAGTCCTTCGATATCGGCGGCCAGCGCCAGCACCGGTCCGGGGATATCGGTGCCGGTTTCCGCGCCGACCCCGGTCCACCGGCTCACCTGTTTACTCCACGCGTCCTGCTGGCCGGGGGCGTAGCCGAGCGCGCGGGCCGCGTCGCGGACCGCGGATTTCCCGCGATAGGTGATCACATTCGCCACCTGCGCCGCGTTCTCGCGGCCGTACCGGCGGTAGACGTACTGGATCGCCTCCTCGCGGCGATCGGATTCGATATCGATATCGATATCGGGCGGCCCGTCGCGTTCCGGGGAGAGGAACCTTTCGAACAGCAGTTTGTTGGCGACCGGATCCACATTGGTGATGCCGATGGCGTAGCAGACCGCGGAGTTGGCGGCCGAACCCCGCCCCTGGCAGAGGATGTCGTGCTCGCGGCAGAACCGCACGATATCGTGCACCACCAGGAAGTATCCCGGGAAGCCGAGCCGGGCGACGATATCGAGTTCGTGTTCGAGCTGCCGGTAGGCCCGCGGGTTCCGCGACGGCGGGCCGTAACGGTCCGCCGCGCCGCGCAGGGTGAGTTCGCGCAGCCAGGTGTTCTCGTCGTGGCCGGCCGGCACCTCGAACGGCGGCAGGCGCGGGGCGATCAACCGGAGATCGAACGCGCATTCCCGCGCCAGCAGTACCGAATTCGGCACGGCGTCCGGGAATTCCGCGTACAGCCCGGCCATCTCCGCGCCCGAGCGCAGATGGGCGCCGCCGGTGGGCGGTAGCCAACCGGCGATATCGTCGAGGCTGCGGCGGGCCCGGATGGCGGCCAGCGCGGCCGCGCGGCGACCGCGGTCCGGGGTCGCGAAATGGGCCGCCGTGGTCGCCACCACGGGAACCCCGGCCCGGCCGGCCAGCGCGGCCAGCGCGGTATTGCGCTCGTCGTCGTCGGGTAGTCCGTAGCGGGTGAGTTCCACCGCCACCCGGTCGGCGCCGAACCGCTCGCACAGCTCCCGCAGCGCGGCCTCGGCGCGTTTCGGCTCCGTCCCCGCGCGCAGATCCGCTTCCAGCGCACGCCGCACCCGGCCTTTGCGGCAGCCGGTGAGGATCTGCCAGTGCCCGCCGGCGGCCGCGGTGAGCGCGTCGAGGTCGTAGCGCAGGATCCCCTTCTCCCCGGCCGCCATATGCGCCGCGGCCAGTTGCCGCGACAGCCGCCGGTACCCCTCCTGCCCGCGTGCCAGGACCAGGAGGTGTTCACCACCCGGATCGGGTTCGCCGGTGCGGGGCGCGGAATCGGCGCCGGGCGCCGAATCGGATTCCACGAGAGTGAGTTCGGCGCCGTAGACCGCGGGGATCCCGTGTTCGGCGGCGGCCTCGGCGAACCGCACCACCCCGTAGTAGCCGTTGTGGTCGGTGAGCGCTATCGCCGACAACCCGAGCCGCGCGGCCTCGGCGACCATCTCCTCCGGTTGCGAGGCGCCGTCGAGAAAGCTGAACGCCGAATGCGCGTGCAGCTCCGCGTACGGCACAACCGGCCCCGGCGGCAGGGACTGCGCCCCGGCCCGGTACTCCTCGCGGCGCTCGGTCCAGGCCGGAGCGTCACCGCCGTCGCCGGGGTGCCGCCCGGGCGCGGGCCGCCCGGACAGCACCCGTTCCAGCTCCGACCAGCTGGGTGGACCCTGACTCCAGCCCATACGCCCGCCTAGCAGGCCACCCGTTCGGTGGAGTGGGCGTCCAGCAGGATCGCCACATGATCCACCCCGGAGCGGATCACCCGGCCGTAGGCGTCGTCGGCGAGCACACTCGCGTGCCCGCGGGCCAGGGCCAGCTGCATCCGCGCCGCGTCGAAATCGCCGACCAGCCGGTGACTGTCGGCCAGGCTGAGATACAGCGAGGGCAGGAAGCCGAGTAACCCTTCGCCGAGCGGAGTGCCGGGCACGAACGCCGAGTCGAGCGCCCGGGTGTCCCAGAGCAACGCGTCCTCGGCGGTGTCCTGCACATCCGCCAGATGATGGGCCACCACGCTCCGGTACAGCGGTTCCCCGTCCGTGCCGAGCTGGTCCCACAGCTGGTGCAGCGCCTGCCGCGCCGCCTCCCGATTCACCCCACCGAGCCGCACCGCGGCATAGATATCCGCCATCCGATCGTCCGTCATGCGCTCAGTATCGCACATATGTTCGAATCTCGAGCGCGCGAATCGAACCTGTTTTCGAACGCGTAACCACCCCTGGCACTGTTTCTTACTTTGGAGTAAGTTCGGCGGCAAGACCGGCGTGAAGGGGCTGTTCATGAGCGAATCCGGAAGCAAAGACCTCACCGGACGGTATGTCCTCATCACCGGCGCATCCTCCGGAATCGGGCGGACGGCGGCGCTGGCGGTGGCGAAGAAGGGCGCCGTGGTCCTGCTGCTCGCCCGGCGCGAGGACGAGCTCGACACGGTGGTCGCCGAGGTCCGCGCGGCCGGTGGCCGCGCGCACGGCTACCCGTGCGATATCACCGACGCCGAAGCCGTCGAGAGCACCCTGGGCAAGATCCTGGGCGAACACGGCCGGGTGGACATGCTGGTGAACAATGCCGGCCGCTCCATCCGCCGCGCCATCCACCGCTCCACCGACCGGCTGCACGACTACGAGCGCACCATGGCGGTCAACTACTTCGGCGCGGTACGGCTCACCCTGGCGCTGCTGCCCCAGATGCGGGAGCGCAGGTCCGGCCATATCGTCAATATCAGCAGCGCCGGGGTGCAGGTCGCCACGCCGCGCTATTCCGCCTATCTGGCGAGCAAGGCGGCGCTGGACAAGTTCACCGAGGTCGCGGCGGTGGAGACGATGGCCGACGGCGTCACCTTCACCACCATCCACCTGCCACTCGTGCAGACGCCGATGATCGCCCCCAGCGGTAACCAGGGTCGCGCCGAATCACCGGAATGGGCGGCGGCCACCATTGTCCGCGCACTCACCGAACGACCCCGCCGCATCGATGTGCCGGTGGGCACCCTCGGCGAATTCGGCGCCCTGTTCGCACCGCGCCTGCGCGATATGGTGCTGCACCGCTACTACCGGATGATCCCCGACTCCCCCGCCGCCCGCGGCGAGACCGCCACCGCCCCATCCCATCTCGAATTGGTGACCGATGCGCCCGGCGAGCCGCCGGCTCCGGCCCCGGAGCCGGCGGCAGGTCCCATCACCCCGGACAAGGGGCGGTCACGCTCCGCGCGGCCCGTGCCCCGGGCCGTCCGCGGCACCGGTACAGTGTTGCGCCGGGCCGCCCGGCTGATCCCCGGCACCTATTGGTGACCGCGGCCGAACGGGTTCAGAGATCGAAGACCCGGTCGCCCGGCGGCAGCGGCGGAAACGCCGCGGAGATCTGCTCGACCAGTTTCCAGGGACGATCGCCATCCAGAGATGATTTCCCGTTGGTCAGAATCGCCCCGCTCAGCCCTCGCGCGGGATCGGCCCAGCCGTACTGTGTGGTGAATCCGCTGCGCCCGAAATGCGATGCGGTGTCACGCCCGAACTTCGACCGGCGCCCGCCCAGTTCGTAGCCGGCCCGGCTCACCCGCCCGGCGACGCCCGGCACCCGGCGGGCCGGGCGCACCGCCTCCCGCAGGGTTTCCGGCCGCATGATCCGCACCCCGTCCAATTCGCCGCCGCGCGCGAGGATCTCGTAGAAGCGGGACAGTTCGGCCGCCGTGGTCACCAGATTTCCCGACGGCAGTTCGGCGGTCAGGAACGCCCGGTTGGAATCCCGGTTCACCGCGTCCGAGGCGAACCCGCCGCCCAGCGCCTTACCCGCGACGAACGAGGCGACCCGGGAAGGCGGCGGACCGGTTTTCACGCTCGGCACCACCGCGTCCACCTCCTCGGGTCGCACACCCAGATTCGTCCAGCGGAACCCCAGCGGTTCCAGCACACGCTCGGCGAGGTGGTCGCGGATCCGCTTTCCCGTGGCCCGCTGCACCAGCAGTCGCTGGATCAGGCCACTGGTCAGCGCGTGGTAGACGCGGAACGTGCCGGGCCGGTAGACGGGCCGCAGATCGGTGAGACCGCGGACGCAGAGATCCTCGTCGAAGACCAGGCGGTGGCCGCGGTAGGGCTTGGTCACGAACGGCACTCCGGCGGTGTGGTCGAGCACCTGGCCGATGGTGATCGCCGCCTTGCCGTTGGCGGCGAATTCGGGGATATACGCGCTGACCGGGTCGGCGGCGGCGAACACGCCGTCTTCGATCAGCATCGACAGCACCGCGGCGGATACGCCTTTCGCGGTGGAGAATCCGCAGAACGGCGAGTCGGTGGTCACCGGGATCGGCTCCGCGTCCGGCCCGTCCTGGGGTGCGTTGCCCCAGCCGTGCCCGATCGCCCGGTTCAGCACGACCCGGCCCTCGCGGCGCAGGCATACCTGGATGGCCGGTGTGGCGCCCACCCGGTACCACGCCCGCACCGAGTCCCAGATCGCTTCGACAGCCGCCGGATCGATCCCGGCTCCGGCCGGATCGTCCTCCGGACCGGCGCAGGTGATGCCGTCCAGATCGGCGGCGACCGGAACCAGGAGCGCGGTATCTGCCTTCACTCGCCCCAGCGTAGCCACGGGCCGATGGTTGCGACGCGCGCGAACGAAACCCTCGCACGGCAACCCGTGGTCTGGCGAGCGCGGCAAACGCCCAGGTCAGCGAAATCTTTGCGCGCCGGCCATTCGCCCACTCCGGCCACCGTGACAGAGATCACCGTCCGGACAGGTATCCAATTATGCTCTGATCATTGGGTCGGTAACCGTGTTCTTCCACCCGTCGAGAGGTCGCCGTGACTACTGCGAGTACGAGCCTTTCGCGGGCTCATATCTGGCTTCTGACGCTGTCCTCGATGGCGGTCGCGCTGGTCATCGCGGCGATGGCCGCGCTCTACACCGCGCTCCCGGAGATCGCCGCCGATACCGGCGCCACCCAGCAGCAACTCACCTGGGTGGTCGACGGATACACCCTGGCGCTGGCCTGCCTGGTGCTGTTCTCCGGCGCACTCGGCGACCGCTACGGCCGCCGGATCATGATGGTGCTGGGCCTGGTGGTCTTCGCGGTCGCGTCCGCGATTCCGCTGTTCCTGGACCAGCCCACCTGGATCATCGCCTCCCGCGCGGTCGCGGGGGTGGGCGCCGCGCTGGTGATGCCGTCCACCCTCTCGCTGCTCACCGGCGGGTTCCCGCCGGAGCGGCGCGGAGTCGCCGTCGGGCTGTGGGCGGGTGTCGTCAGCGGCGGCGCGGTGCTGGGCATCCTGGGATCCGGCCTGCTGCTGCAGATCTGGTCCTGGCAGGCGATCTTCCTGGCGATGACGGTCGCCGGCGCCATCTTCGCCGTGGCGGGCTGCACCGTCCCCGAATCCGTCGACGAACAACGGCCGCCGCTGGACTTCTGGGGCGGTATCACCGCCTCCACGGCGGTCGGCGCCGTCGTCGTCGCGGCGATCGAGGCGCCGATCCGCGGCTGGACCGATCCGCTGGTACTCGGCCTGTTCGGTACCGGCATCGTCGCCGCCGTCGGCTTCGCCGGAGTGGAACTGCGGGTGCCGCATCCGCTGCTGGACGTCCGTCTGTTCGCCGATCGGGGCTTCGGCAGCGGCGCGGTGAGCGTCGGGGTGCAGTTCCTCGTCGCGTTCGGTTACTTCCTGCTGTTCGTCCAATTCATGCAGCTGATCTTCGGCTATTCACCGCTGATGTCGGCGGTGGCGATGGCCCCGATGATCGCACCGCTGATCGGTATCTCAATTTTCGCGCCGCGACTGGCCGAACGGTTCGGCCTGCGGCTACCGACCTTCGTGGGCCTGCTGTGTGTGGGCATCGCGCTGATCCTGGTCTCCCGCACCACCGTGTACAGCGGCTACATCGACGTGCTGTGGCCGCTGCTGATCCTCAGCACCGGTCTGGGCCTGTGCACCGCACCGGCGACCGCGGCCATCATCAACGGCACCCCGCCGGAGAAACACGGGGTGGCCTCCGCGGTCAACGACGCCTCCCGCGAGGTCGGCGCCGCGATCGGAATCGCGATCTCCGGCAGCATCCTCGCTGTCGGCTACACCGACCGGATCGCACCGGCACTGCCCGGCCTCCCCGAAGCCGCCCGTGGTCCGGTCGAGGATTCGCTGGCCGCGGCACTCGAGGTCACCGAGAAGGCCGGTCCGGCCGCCGCCCCCCTGGCCGATTTCGCCAAAGAGGCCTTCGTGCACGGCGCGCAGCAGGCCTCGCTGGCGCTCGGTGTCCTGACCGTGGTCATGGCCGTGGTGCTCGGCGCGTGGGCGCCGGGCCGGGTCTCCGGGCGCACCCGGTCAGCCGGTGAAGCTCCCGTGCTGATGGACCGATAGCCACAGCGCGTAACCGAGCAGCGCCTGCGCCTCCTGGATCCGGTGCGCGCTGCGGGACCGGATGACGAAGCACCGGTCCACCGCGGCATGCCGGGCGAGCACACCGCCCTCGTATCCGGTGAACCCGATCGTGTACATCCCCCGCCGGCGCGCTTCCCGCAGCCCTGCCAGCAGATCCGCGGATTCCCCGCTGGTGGACATGGCGACCGCGATATCGCCGGACCGTCCGCGCGCCGCCAGCTGCCGCGCGAAAACCGATTCGAACCCGAGGTCGTTGCCCACCGCGGTCAGGACCGCCTCATCGGCCGACAACGACCACGCGGGCAACCCGGCCCCGTCCGGCGGCCGGGCGAACAGGGCGGCCAGGATGGCGGCGTCGGCGGCGCTCCCGCCGTTACCGAAGGTGAACAGCCTGCCGCCCGTGGCGAATCGGCGCGCGAGCTCGCGTGCCGCCGCGGCGATACGTTCGGCGTTGGCCGACAGTGTCTCCGCACGCAGCCCGGCGCTCTCGGCGGCCCGTTCCCGGGCGCAGTCCGCCAGCTCACCCAGCAGTATTCCGGTCTTGCACGCGTTCACTGTGGCTCCTCCACTCCGGCCGCACTCACCGCCATTCCCGCGTGCACCAGCACCAGATCCCCACGACGCACCGGCTCGACGAAGGTGGTGGCCACGGTTTCGGTGCCGAGAGCGGTACGGATCCGCGCGGTGCCGTCGCCGAGCGGGGTGACCACTTCACCGAGCAGACCCAGATCCGGGGAAACCCGGGCCGCGCTATCCGGGTCCGCGCCGGGCCCGACCAGTGCGGGATGGTCGAAGCATCGCAGGGTGAGCTCCCACAGCAGGTGGTAGAGCAGCACGAAATCGCCCTGTGACGGAATCCGGGGGTCCGGGTCGTCCAGCCACAGCAGATGATCGGCGGCCCCGGCGTGCGGGCGCGGCCCGGAGCCGATCCAGACGATGTGCACACCCCAGGCCGGGCCACGGTCGGCCAGTGCGCGGACCTCGGCCTCGTCGGACGCGGCGACCGCGAGCAGGATATCGCCGGTCCGCGCCGACACCCGCGCGGTGTCCACGAGCGCGGGCCCGGTGAGCGCCGCCGCCGGCAGGGTGCGGTTGCCCGCGACCACCGGATGCAGGAATTCCAGCGCGATGTGCTGGGCGTGCTGTTCCCAGCGCGGCGCGACGCACCACAGCGTGGCGCCCGCGGTGAACCAGCGCGCCAGCGCCAGCGCGGCCGCCGCCAATTCGTCGGGCAGGCTCGCGTGGAACCGTCCGCCCGGCAGGTCGCGCCGTCTCACGACACCGCCCCGGTCACGATATTCGCCACCGCGCCGGTGAGCTCTGTGTTCCCGCTGGCCAGGCCTGCAATGCCCCTGCACATCTCGGTCCTCCTCTGGCGACACACTCCTGCAATACCCGAATAGCTTTGGCGTACCGGCATTTCCGGTAGCGGGTCGTGTCCAGCAGTATCGCCGGGGCACCGCCGCACCGTTACCGTTCGGCGAGAACGGATTTCCCGGCCGCCGGCGCACCGCAACCCTCCCGGCCGGGCGCTGGGCCACGCTACCGGCCGGGTCCGACATCACCGCCCGGACGCAAGCCGCCGACCAGGCGGAATCCGGCGCGCAGGGGCGGCCTCACGGGGTTCACGGCCGCGCTCGGGCATCCTCATCTGGTCCGCACCGATCGCGAAAGGCCACGCCACCCATGCCGACCCCGAACATGTTCATCGTGTACGTCACCGACGCGGCCGCCTCGGCGCGCTTCTACTCGGATCTGTTCGAGACGACCCCGGACTTCGAGTCCCCGCGTTTCATCACGTTCGACCTTGGCAGCGGTATGAAACTCGCCCTGTGGAGCGGACACGCCGAACAACTGTCCGCCGCGGGCGCGCGCACCAGCGAACTCTGCCTGAATGTCACGGACGGGCGGAATGCGATCGACGACCGCTTCGACGCCTGGGTCGCCCGGGGCGTGGAGATCGTCCAGGAACCGCACGACGCCGTTTTCGGCCGCACCTTCGTGGTCGCCGACCCGGACGGCAATCTCATCCGCGTCGCCCCCGTCGACTGATCCGGCCCGGCACAGACGAGCGCCCGGTCCCGGACGCTACTGTCCGGGACCGGGCGTCGCTCCCTCATCCCCGCGCCGACCACAGCGGGCCGCCGGGCTCCGGCTCAGCGCACGGGCGCCTTGGTCGAATCGGACGCGGGATCGATGTCCTCGGAAGCCGCGGCGGCGGGCGAGGTTCCGGCGGCCGGAGCCACCTCGGTGGTATCCGCTACCGACGCGGCTTCCGCGGCCTTGGCGGTCCGGGCCTTCTGCCACGCGTACACGGTCAGGCCGACCGCGACCACGGCGATCAGCACATAGCCGATGGTGCGCGGGGCGCCCTCGATATCGAAGTACTTGAACAGGGTGCGCGCGTTCGTCAGCACCAGCAACCCGCCGACACCGGTACCGAGCACGCCGGGGGTTATCCGGCTCACCAGCCAGGCGGCGATCGGAGCGGCGATCACGCCGCCCAGCGCCAGGCCCGCGATGATCAGCAGGTTGTCGAAGAAGTCCGATCCCAGGCCGAGCAGGAAGCCGACGCTGGCCGAGGCGGAGACGATGAACTCCGAGGCGCTCACCGAGCCGATGACCGTACGCGGCGCGCTGCGTCCGGTGGTCAGCAGCGTACTGGTGGTGACCGGGCCCCAGCCGCCGCCACCGGAGGCGTCGATGAAACCGCCGAACAGGCCCAGCGGGGTCAGGAACTTCGCGGAATGCGCGGTTTTCTCCGAGGTCGCGAACTCCACCGGCGGCCGGGACGAGAACCGGATCACCAGGAATACGCCGATCGCGAGCAGGATGCCGGCGGTGATGGGCGCCGCCGATTCGGTCGAGATCCGGGAGAGCACGGTCGCGCCGAGGAAGGCGCCGATACCACCGGGCACACCGAGGCGCAGGACCATCTTCCAGTCGATATTGCCGAACTTCCAGTGCGACGCACCGGAGGCCAGGGTGGTGGCGACCTCGGCGAAGTGCACGGCCGCGCTCGCATGGGCGGCGCCCGTCCCGCTGAGCACCAGTAGCGTCGTCGCGGTGACGCCGAAGGCCATCCCGAGCGTGCCGTCGACGATCTGCGCGCCGATACCCACAAGGGTGAATACAAGTAATTTGATCATGACGGTGTGCTCCCGAACCCTGGACCGGAGATCCGAGGTTACGACGGCGCAGCCGCCGTGGCACGGGTTGCGATCACCGTGAACACAACCCCTGGACAATCCGATTCCGCAGGTACCGCGGCTGCGGAAAAATCGTTCGGCCGGATCTCCCACCCCTGGTAAGACTGGGGCATGCCCGGCCGAACCTCCCGTCGGATAATCCTGCGGGCCCGCCCCACCGCCGATATCACCGCCGCCACCTTCACCGAACAGACGGTCCCGGTACCCGCTCCGGGCGACGGGGAGGCACTGGTCGAGGTGATCCGGCTCGGTATCGACGCCACCCAGCGCACCTGGCTCAACGCCGACGCCGCCTACACCTCGGCGGTCGGGATCGGCGAGGTCATGCGGGGCAGCGGCATCGGCAGGGTGGTCGAATCCCGCAACCCGGAGCTACCCGAGGGGCAGTGGGTCTACGGCGAACTCGGCTGGCAGGAATACACGCTCGCTCGCCGCGGCGGCCTGTTCGGCGTCAACCCGGTGCCGCCGGGTATCGACCCCCATCACATGCTCACGGTTTTCGGCGTCAGCGGTCTCACCGCCTATATCGGCGTATCGGAGATACTGCGGGTGACCGATACCGATACCGTCTTGATCACCGGCGCGGCGGGCAGCGTCGGATCCCTGGCCGGGCAGATCGCCCGCCTGCGCGGCGCCCGGGTGATCGGCACCGCCGGAACCCCGGCGAAGGTCGATTGGGTTCGGGAGACCGCGCGCTTCGACGCCTGCGTGAACTACCACACCGCCGATATCCCGGCGGCGCTGCGCGATTTCGCGCCCGACGGCCTCACCGCGGTATTCGACAATATCGGCGGCGGCGTACTGGAGAACGCCCTCGACCATCTCGCCCTGCACGCGAGGATTGCCCTGTGCGGTTCCATATCGTCCGGATACACCTCCGGTGGCTACGGCGCGGGTCCCGCCAACTACATGCAGCTGGCCTTCCGCCGGGCCCGGATGGAAGGGTTCCTGTTCTTCGACCACCATCCGGTCTTCCCGGAGGCGCTCGCCCGGATCACCGGCTGGACCGCCGCGGGCGAGTTGCGCTGGGCCGAGGATATCGTCCAGGGTCTGGAGAACGCCCCGGCCGCCCTGCAACGGCTCTTCGACGGGACCAACTTCGGAAAGCAGCTGGTGCAGGTGAAGCCGGTGAGTCCCTAGCGGGTCACCTCCGCCCCGGTCGTCGTGCGCGCGTAGTGGACGGCGATCTCGTCGCTGGTGGTGAGCCAGACGCCGGGATGCCCGGCGATATGGTCCAGGGCCCGATCGAGGTACCCGGCTCGGAACGCCTGACCGATGACGAACGGATGCAGCGCCAGCGCCATCACCCGCCCGCTGTCCGCGGAATCCTCGTACAGCCGGTCCAGCTGGTCACGCACGATCTGCACGAAATCGGGTCCGGTGAGGCCGGTACCCAGGAACAGCGTGTTGTCGTTCAGCTCCACCGAGTACGGCACGCTCAGCAGGCCCGGGGTCCGCAGCCGGTAGGGCTGGTCGTCATTGGTCCAGTCGAGAACGTAGTCGAGCCCGAGTTCGGCGAGCAGTTGCGGCGTACGTGGGCTCTCGCTCAGCGCCGGTCCCATCCACCCGCGCGGGCGCGTACCGGTGGCCCGCCCGATGGTGTCGATCACCTCGGCCAGGTACGCGCGTTCCGCGTCCGCGGCGATATCGGGCTGGAGTATCGAGTTGTTCCTACCGTGCGCGAGCCAGGCCCAGTTCCGTTCCCGGCCCGCCTCGATGATCCGCGGATAGTGCCGGACCACATCGGAATTGAGCAGCGTACTGGCCCGGATACCGTGCCGGTCCAGCGAATCCAGCACCCGCCAGAATCCCACCCGCGGCCCGTAGTCGCGCCAGCCGTAGTTGAGGGGGTCGGGCACGAGTGCGGATGTACCGGGAAAGATGCTGGTGGAGGGCTTGCCGAGTTCGTAGTGCTCGATATTGAGGCCCACATAGAACGCGACCCGCGCGCCGCCCGGCCACTCGATGGGTTCGCGATCGACGATGGCGCTGTAGTCGAAGAGTTCGTTGTCCATACCGCTATGCTCGAACCTTCACATCTATGTGAAGGTCAAGCGGCGAGGACGGCGAGATGCGAATCGGGGAACTGTCGGAACGCACGGGCACCTCGCGGCGCCTGCTGCGCTACTACGAGGAGCAGGGCCTGATCGCGGCGCGGCGCTGCGCCAACGGCTACCGCGACTACGACGATCGCTTCGTGGACCGGGTGGTCCAGATCCGCGGTCTGCTCGACGCCGGGCTACCCACCCGGATCATCAAACAGATCCTGCCCTGCCTGGACAAACCCCGCTCCATCTACTTCCCGGACGCGACGCCGGAAATGCTCGCGACCCTGGAGCGCGAACGGGAGCGGATGCAGGACCGTATCCGCTGCCTCGAACACAACCGCCGCGCCATCACCGAATATCTCGCAGCGGTTCGCGCCTACATCCCCGACTGACGGCCCGCAGGTCTTTTACGCCGCACCGCAGGAGCGGGCGGCGTCGTGAGCCGGCTCAGTACTGCGGACGCCGGATGATCGCGGTCGCGCCGATCCCACCCAGCAGCGACATGATGCACAGACCCGCGATCAGGTTGATCGCCGCCGTCGCGATCTTGGCGTCCAGGCCCGCCACCAGCGTGAACGGGAGCAGGGTCGCCAGGGCGGTGAGCAGGCCGGTGATCCAGTAGAAGAACTGCATCGGGCTGGGCATCAGCGCCAGCAGCAGGTTCAGCAGACCGGTGGCGGCTATCGCGGCGGCCGCACCGGCGACCGCGTACGAGGTGGTCGACACGGTGCCGTAGGCGCCGGCACCCTCGGGCGAGAGAACCGCGATGTTCAGGATGCCGCGGATCAGCATGATCAGGACCACGATGACCAGCGCGACCACGGCGGCCGTACCGACGCCGCCCGCCCAGAGCCGGCCGAGGTTGATCTTCGGCCCGTCGGACTGTTCCTGATGATCCCCCGGGTGCGCGTACTCCACCTGGTGGCCGTATTCGGGCTGCTGCGGGTGACCCGGCTGCTGGGGGTACCCCTGCGTGCGCGGGTAGCCCTGGCGGTAGGGGTCCTGCCGACCGTAGTTGTGCGACGGTTCCGTCATACGCCGAACGTACCCCGCATGAGCGATACCACCCACCCGAATCGGGCACGCATGTCGCCCACCGGGACGTGGTCCCCGACCCGGGATCACCGGAAACACCGCCCCACCTGGGTTCGCGCCGATCGAGACCGCTACCCCACGGCTCCGTCGACCACCCTTCCATTTCCCGGACCCGAGGTATTCACCCGGTCCGGGTGATGCCCCGCCCGTCCCCCGGTCCGTACGTTCGGCGCCGGAGGGCCCCGAGGTGACCGAGGTGAGGAGCAGCCCATGACCGGCGGTTTCGCGAATCCGAAGATGACCCCGGAGTACGCCGCCGCGGTAGGACGGCAGGCATATCTGTGGGGCTGGCCGCTGGTGAATATGCACAACCGCCGGGTCTTCATGGAACAACTGCCCGCACCCGGACTGCTGGCCGGGATCGTGCCCGCCGCGCCACCCGGATCACTCGGCATGCTGCGGGATTACATCCGGGCGGAGGAGCGGGTCGTCGCCTGCCCCAACCAGGACGTGGTCTACGGTTTCGGCGTCCTCGACGCCCGGCGGGAACCGTC
>NZ_JBSFRU010000052.1:0-26245 GCF_053589395.1 Nocardia sp. NPDC003345 | reverse complement strand
AGTGCCTTGGGTTTGCGGTCGAGGAACCGGGTGAGATCGAGCATATGCGCCGCCTCGGCGACCTTCTGCCGGACGACATCCTTCGGTACGCCCTTGAGTTTCAGCGCGAAACCCATGTTGTCGCCGACCGTCATATGCGGATACAGCGCGTAGGACTGGAACACCATGGCGATATCGCGTTCCTTGGGCGCTACGTTGGTCACATCGCGGTCGCCGATGGAGATCGACCCCTCGTCCACGTCCTCGAGCCCGGCCAGCATCCGCAGCGCGGTGGTCTTGCCCGAGCCCGAAGGCCCGACCAGCACCAGGAATTCGCCGTCGGCGATATCGAGATCGAGAGCGTCCACCGCGGCGGTCTCGGACCCGGAGTAGCGCCGGGTCGCCTTCTCGTAACGGACTTCTGCCATATCAGTGCCTTTCCGAAGGAGAATCGGCCGCCGGCGCGGCGGGTTCGTCGCCGCGGGCGCGGGCGATCTGGGCCAGGGTGGCGAGCTGGTCGTAGACCCGCCATTCCTCGACGATGCGGCCGTCGCGGAGGCGGAATTGCGAAGAGCCGAGGATCTCGACCCGGGAACCGGTGGCGGGCCCGAAAACCGGCAGGCCCGAATACGTACCGGTGAGCCACCAGACGACACCGACCCGGATGCCGCCGTGCGGGGCGGAATCGTTGGCGACGATATCGCGGACCTCGATCCGGGCGTCCGGGAACGGTGCCAGCAGATCCAGCCACGATTCCTGGTAGTTGCGCGGCCGGGTGACGGTGCGGTTGCCGACCGTATGGCAGGTGATATCGCGGGCGATGTAGTCGTCGATGCGCTGGAACATGGCCTGCCCCAAGACGGTGTCGAACATATCCAGCACGAACGCGCATTCGTCGCGATGCGTGCCGGGTCGTGCGCCCGAATCGCCGGCGGCCAGCGGCTGCACCGCCTTCTCTCGGGTGGCCGAACCGGTGAAACCGCGGAAGGCCAGCGTCCGCGCCACCTCGAACGGGTCGAGGCCGAGATCCTGCACCACCGCGAGCTCGTCGCGGATCACCCATTCCTCCTCCATGACGCCGTTGCGGTACAGGCAGTTGGCGATGGTGCGATGCGAGAACCGGCGATGGGTGGGCGGGCCGTAGACGGTGTGCTTGGAATTGGTGCCGCTGCTGAGGATGCGGTGCGAACTCAGGAACGCGTCGTCACCGCGGGCCTCCCACACCACGTCCTCGGCCTGCCCCACCCGATCCGGAAAGGCGCTGATCTTGGCGAGGGTGGAGGCGACCACCGGTTCGACGCCGACACCGGTGCCGTAGGCGCCGTGCACGATGGCGTCCGGGGCGTAGTTCTCCCGGATCAGTCCGACGCCGCGCTGCACCCAGATGCGATCGGTCCATTCGACGATGAACTCCTCCGGATCGGAGTAGGGCAGGAAGGCACTGTCTTTCAGAGTCATGATTTCGGCTTTCGTGGAATCGCGATTCGTGGTCGCTCAGTCGAGTTCGTCGATCCGGCGCGCGGCATCGGTGAGCTGGGCGCGGATATCGGAGCCGTTGGCCATATTGCTGATCGCCACCGCCAGGACGTCCATGATGCGCGGCCAGTCCAGGTCCATCGGGATCGCGCGGGCGGATTGCAACGCCTGGTACTGGATCCCGGGCAGGCCGTTGTTGGCGGCGTTGACCTCGGGATCGAGCATGTTCGAATCGTGCATGGTGATACCGGTGTCGGTCGCCGGTGACGATTTGTCCAGTGCGATGGCGCGTTCGGTGGAGGCGTGGGTCAGCCACTTCACGTACTCCCAGGCCGCGCCCTGATTGTCCGAGGTGTTCATGACCCCGGACAGCCAGGTGTAGGCGTAGCTGTGCGGATCGTGCCCCGGGAAGGCCGGCATCGGTGCCACGCCCACGTTTCCGGCGAGTTCGGGAGCCGCCTTCGTCGGGTTCACGAAATCCTCCAGATGCCAGGACCAGGTGAACACCGTGGCGGCATCGCCGTTCTGGAAGGCCTTGGTGGATTCCAGTTCGCCCCAGTTCGACGATTCCGGCGGGCTGTAACCGGCCTGGAACGATTCCAGGTATTTCTCGGTCGCAGCCACTCCGGCCGGAGTGTCGAACGCCGGTTTCCCGTCCGCGTCGAGAAGTTCCGCGCCGTTGCTCCACAGCATGGACAACCAGGTGTTCAGGTTCTGTCCGTTACGCCGGTTGAACTGGCCGGCCAGCGGATACTCGGGCGTCGACTTCTTGATCGTCTCCAGCTGGCGGTAGTACTCGTCCCAGGTCGTGGGCGGTTTCAGGCCGAGCTTCGCGTAGATGTCCTTGCGGTAGAACAGGTTGTAGGAGAAACCGCGGATCGGCATACCGTAGGTCTGCCCGGGTTCCCCGGCACCGGCGGCCTCCTTGAAGGGACCGGAGAAATCGTCCATGGTCACGCTGTGCGCGGCCATGACCTCGGTCAGCGGCTGCACGCCGATCTTCAGCGACGGGCCCCAGGCGTCCGGCCAGATCAGCGCGTCGTAGGTGCCGCCGCCGATGGCGCTCTCCGCCACGATCTTCTGCAGATAGGCCGCATACGGGATATTCGACCACTCCACCTCGATCCCGGTGCGCTCGGTGAACTCCGCGGTGCGCTGGTGCAGGGCGGCGAACTGCGGCACGGTCGCGCAGCAGGTGAGCAGGCGGATGGTGGTGCCGTCGTAGGGTTTGCCCTCGAGCAGGCCGTCCGCGCCGACCGGTGCGTCCGCGACCTGGTCCATCAGGCTCTTGGTCTCCGGTGCGCCGGTGCAGCCGCCGGCCAGTACCGCGACGGCCGTCGCGAATGCCAGGGCGAGAACGCCGCGTCTGCGCCGGGTCCTGCCGGGTCGTCCGGAAAGAAGCCTCACTTGACTGCTCCTAGGGTCATGCCCTGCGCGAAATGCTTACGCACCAGCGTCGCCAGGACGATCATGGGCACCATCACCAGCAGGCCGGCCGCTGCCATCTGCCCCCACAGCACGCCGTCGGGCTGGTCCAGCGTCATCAGCGAGACGGGCAGGGTGACCGCGTTGCTGCGTGCCAGGAAGGTCGGGAAGAGAAACTCGTTCCATGCCAGCAGGAACGAGAACACGACACCCACGAAGATCCCGGGCGCGGCCAGCGGGGTCACCACCCGCCACAGCAGGGTGAGCTGACCGCAGCCGTCGAGCCGGCCGGCCTCCTCGATCTCGATGGGCAGGCCGTCGACGAAGCCCTTGAGCAACCAGGTGTTGTAGGGCACCACGATGGCGAGGTTGGTGACGATCAGCGCGAGGTGGGTGTCGAGCAGGCCCAGGTCGCGGTACATGGTGAGGAAGGGCAGGGCGATCGCGACGCCGGGGATGAACTGGGTCGCGACGATCCCCAGCAGGATCGGTTTGGCGCCGGGGAACTTGTAGCGGGAGAAACCGTAGGCGGCCAGCATCGACAGCGGGACCGCGATCACCGTGGTCACCACGGCGACGATCACGCTGTTCCACATCGGATGCACCAGATCGTTCTGGCCGCCGACGATCGCCCGGAAGTTGTCCAGCGACGGCCGGAACAGCACCGACGTCGAGAAGACCTCCTGATCCGGTTTGAACGCGGTGAGCGTCAGCCACAGGATCGGGAACATCACGAAGAACAGGATCAGCAGGGTGCCCGCCGCGCGCAGCAGGCTCCCGGCCCGGTGGAGTGGAGAAGGCGCGTGCCGGTTGGTCCGCCGGGCGGCCGGCGCGGCCGTGGTGACGGCGTCGAGTGTGTCGGTCATTTCTGCTCCTGCCGACCCATGAGGATCAGATAGCCGGTGGCGAGCACGCCCAGAACGATGACGAGGATCCACGAGACCGCGGAGGCGTAGCCGATATCGAGGAAGGTGAAGCCCTGCTCGTAGGCGAAGAAGTTCAGGGTTTCGGTGGCCCGGCCGGGACCGCCGCCGGTGGTGGTGACGACCTGGTCGAACATCTTCACCGACCACACCGCTTTGAGGAACACCACGATCAGGATGAGCGGGCGCAGCAGCGGGAACTTGATCCGCCAGAACTCCTGCCACGGGTTGGCGCCGTCGACGCGGGCGGCATCGCGGATCTCCGGTGAGATCGAGCCGAGCCCGCCCAGGAACATCAGCGCGATGAGTGGAGCCCAGCCCCAGATCTCGCTGAGGGTGACCACGACCAGCGCCCAGAACGGTTCACCCAGCCAGTTGATATCGCGGGTGAACGGCAGCAGGGTGTCGAGCATATTGTCGTAGACGCCGTAGTCGGGGTTGAACATGAAGCGCCAGGAGTAGCCCTTGAGCGCGGGCGCGATGGCGAACGGCAGGATCAGCAGGGCCTTGGTGAGGCCGTTGAGCCAGGTCGCCTTGTTCAGGATCAGGGCCATCACCAGGCCCAGGCCGACCGACAGCGCCACCGACATGACGGTGAACAGCAGCGTCACCCAGACGGCGTTGTGGAAGGTGTCGTCGGTGAGGGCCTTCGTGTACTGGTCCAGGCCGACGAACTGCTGGGGTTCGCGGGTCTCGTTCACCCGCCAGTGCCGGAAGCTGTTCACCAGGGCGACGCCGAGCGGGTAGATCGTGGTGAGCACGATGGCCACCAGGGCGGGGGCGAGGTGGGCGTAGGGGACACCGATCCGGCGCCAGGCGGAATGGCCGCGGCGCGCCGGGCGCTCGGTGGTGGCCGTCACCGGCGGGCCCGGAGCCGAGGTGGGCAGGAGGCGGGGGTGCCGGGCCGGGCGGCGGACTCGGCCCGATGCGGGCTGCTCGGCTTCACTCTGAACTCCTTCGGATTGTGATCCCACCGGACGGGGGAGAGGGAGGCGAGGCGGCGAGATGTAACGCGGCTCTCAATGTCCGGTGAGTGTATGCGTATGTATTCCAGAATGACAAGAGGGTGCTTCGGATCGGCATGAGCGTTTTACGAAGCGGTCATCTCGGGCGTGTCATTCGATTATGTGCAGGTGGGACCACTCATCGCGGGCTGCGCGCCCACCTCGAGCGGGCATCCGGCCGGAAATGATACGTATGCACAGGGCGTTTCGGCCCCGGCTGCCTTCAGGACGCGGGCCCGGCGACCGTCGCCCGTTCGACCAGCTGCGGGGTCATGACGACCCGCTGTGGCCGGCCTTCGCCGTTCTTGTTCTCCAGCCGCTCGACGAGCAGGCGCGCGGCGGCCGCGGCCATCGCGTCGAGGTCGTGGCCGACCGTCGTCAGGCGGAACGCCTCCCATTCGGCCATCGGGATATTGTCGAAACCGATCAGGCTGAGGTCCCCGGGAATGCTAACGCCCCTGGCCAGGGCCGCGTTGAGCGCCCCGATCGCCACCACATCGTTACCGCAGAACACCGCCGTGGGGCGGGGGTCGGCGTCGAGGAGTTCGAGCATCGCGCGATAGCCGGTCTCGAATTCGAAGGGGCCGTGGCGGGTGAAACCGCCGGGCAGGGCGATACCGGATTCGGCGAGCGCGGCCCGGAACCCGAGTTCCCGATCGCGGCCGGTGCTGGTGGTGCCGGGGCCGAAGATGCCGGCGATCCGCCGGTGGCCCGCGTCGGTGAGATGCGCGGCCGCCAGCCGGCCGCCGAGCTCGTTGTCCACCACCGCGGCGTCGGCGGTGTGTGGGGAGCTCTCGCGATTGAGGAAGACGAAGGGTAGCCGGCGGCGCTGCAGTTCACCGGGCAGCAGGGAGTCGAGATTGCTGGTCAGCAGGACCGCGCCGTCGATGGAACCGTCCACCAGCTGTTCCAGCGGGACCTGGTTGTCCGACCGTTCGGTGAACACCATCATCCGGTAGGAGTGCTGCTCGAGTTCGTCGTGCAGCGGGCCGAGCAGATGTGGGTAGAACGGGTTGGTGAGATCGCTGACCACGATGCCGATCCGCTTGGTCCGGCGGGTGACCAGGCTGCGCCCGGCCTCGCTGGGGACGTAACCCAGGGCCTCGACGGCCTCCTGGACCCGGGCGCGGGTTTCCGCGGCGACCCGGGGATCGCCGCGCAGGGCGCGCGAGACGGTCGGCTGCGAGACGCCCGCCAATCGTGCGACGTCGCGGCTCGTGATCGGCATGGATCCCCCTGGTCGGGTGTGCGCTCGCCGGGCGGCGGCCACCACCGGAACCGTTCCGGTGGTGTGAATACGAATCGTAGTGGATTTCCCGGCCGGCTCCACCTGCTGCGGTTCGTGGGTCGGCGCGGGCCGGTGGATTCGGCGAATGGCCCGGTCGGTCGGGTGAATCGGGGTGTGGACGAGGGTTCGACGGGGTGCGCCGTTGACATCAAGTCCCAGTTCCGGCACGATGCATACGTATGAATTCCAGCGTCCGGGACGGCGTCGGTGCCGTGCCCGATCGCCGCCCATCGTGGATACGCCGCCCGCCCGCCGCGGCCGCGGCGCCCGTCGCCAGAGAGGGTCAGATGTCTTCCGAAGTCACCGTCACCGCCGCGGACCTCGACCGGTACACCATCCGGCGCAGCGACTTCGTGTCCTGCAACCAGGCGTTCATCGATTGCCGGACGCCCGGTTCGGACCGCAAGGAGAACTACTCGATGATCGGGCGCGGCGTGAGCCAGAGCGCCGGTCAGGTGGTCAACGTGCGCGAACCGCACGGGTTCCAGATCGGCGCCGCCGCGATGCCCAACGGGGTCACCAACAATCTGCACCTGCACTTCACCGCCGAGGTCTTCCTCTGCTTCCGCGGTGAATACCTGCTGCGCTGGGGCGCCCGGGGCGAGCAGGGCGAACTGGTGTTGCGCGAGGGTGAGATCGCCTCCATTCCCACCTGGATCTTCCGCGGGTTCACCAATATCGGCCCCGACGACGGCATCCTGTTCACCGCACTCGGCATGGACGATACCGGCGGCATCATCTGGGGGCCGTCGGTCCTCGAGGACGCCAAGGGGCACGGTCTGTACCTCACCGCGGACAACAAGCTCATCGACACCGTCGCCGGGGACGAGGTCCCGGAGGGTGTCGAACTGACCGAACCCATCAGCGACGAACAGATCGCCGCACTGCGGCCCTTCACCGTCGAGCAGATGCAGGCACGGATCGCGACCCCGGAGAACATCCAGTGGTCGCGGCGCGCCCTGCTCGACTCCGCCCTGCCCGGCGGCGGGGTGGAACTCGGCCTGGTGATCGGCTACGGCATGACCGAGGATGTCGCCCAGGAACCGCGGATCCACAACCCCCACGGCCACAACATCGCCTGGCTGCGCGCCGAACCGGGTACCGGGGTGTCCGCGCACCGCCACTCCGAGCGGCAGGTGCTGATGGTCAAGGACGGCGAATGGGAGGTCACCGTCAACCGGGGAGTCGACGCCCGCACGGTTCGGCTCGGTCCCTGGGACATGTTGTCGGTCCCGGCCGGCGCCTACCGGTCCATCCGGAACGCGGGCGAGGCGACCGCGCTGCTGCTGGTGGTCAACAGTGGGGACGGCCGGGTCCGGCTGACCTGGGACGACGAAGTGGTCAAGGCCGCGGCCGACGCCGGTGACGCGCTCGATCACAACGGCTACCTCGCGCCGTACGCGCTGGTGCCGCGCCGGAGGCGCTGAAATGAGCGGAGCCGGAGGCGCTGAAATGAGCGGAGCCGGAGGCGCTGACATGAACGGAGCCGGAGGCGCGGGGATGCCGGGCGATATTCCCGTCGTTTTCGTGCCCGGGATGCTGTGTGACGCCCGGCTGTGGGACGGCGTCGATCCCGGCCGCGGGTACCGTGCCGTGCACGCCGCGATCGACGCGCCGTCCATCTCCGGTATGGCCGACCAGGTGCTCGACGCCGTGGACGGCCCGTTCGTCCTGGCCGGGCTGAGCCTGGGGGCGATCGCGGGCTTCGAGGTACTGCGCCGCGCGCCGGAACGGATTCTCGGGTTCTGCGCGATATCGACGAACCCGCACGCGCCGACCGCCACCCAGTACCGCTCCTGGCACGATATGGTGTTCCGGACCACGCGTGGTGAATTCGAAACCGTGGTGCGCGAGGTCATCGCACCCACCATGTTCGCCGACCGGCCCGGCACCGCGGCGCTGGTGCCGGACTTCGTCGCGATGGCGCTGCGGATCGGGCCCGCCCGCTTCCAGGCCCAGTTGCGTGCCCAGGCGGACCGGTTCGACTCGGTGCCGTTCCTCGGCGCCGTCCACTGCCCGGCGCTCGTCGTCTCCGCCGACGACGACGCTCTCTGCCCCCGCGAATACCACCGCACCATCGCCGGCGCGATCGAAGGTTCCCGCTTCGAGACGATCGCCGGCGCCGGTCATCTGTGCACCCGGGAAGTGCCGCACCGAATTTCCGAACTTCTGGGTGACTGGCTGCCCGCCGTCGCCCGGTACCGAAGCACCGCACAGGAGTCGATATGCCCGTAGTTCTGAAGAAGCCGGTCCCCGCGGAGGTGGTCCGGCAGGATCGCACCGAGGTCGGCGAACGTGTCACCGCGATCCTCGAAGACATCCGGATCGGCGGCGATGCCGCCGTGCGCAAGTACTCCGAGCAGTTCGACAAGTGGAGCCCGGAATCATTCCGGCTCTCGCTCCCGCAGATCGAGGAGATCATCGCCTCGCTGCCCGCCCAGGTCGTCGAGGACATCGAGTTCGTGCAGCGGCAGGTGCGGACCTTCGCGCAGCACCAGCGGGATTCGCTCACCGATTTCGAGGTCGAGACCCTGCCGGGAGTCCATCTGGGACAGAAGCACATCCCGATCAACCGGATCGGCGCGTACGTTCCCGGCGGCCGCTACCCGCTGACCGCGTCGGCCCATATGACCATCGTGACCGCGAAGGTCGCCGGGGTGCCCAGCGTGGCCGCCTGCACCCCGCCCATCCGCGGGGAGATCCCCGCCGCCACCGTCGCGGCCATGCATCTGGCCGGCGCCGACGAGATCTACCTGCTGGGCGGGGTGCAGGCCATCGGGGCGCTGGCCCGCGGCACCGAGACCATCGACCGGGTCGATCTGCTCGCCGGTCCCGGTAACGCCTATGTCGCCGAGGCCAAACGGCAGTTGTTCGGCGAGGTGGGGATCGACCTGTTCGCGGGCCCGACGGAGATCCTGGTGATCGCCGACGACGAGGCCGATCCGTTCGTGGTCGCGGTGGATCTGCTGTCCCAGGCCGAGCACGGGCCCGATTCCCCGGCCGTGCTCATCACGACCTCGGAGAGCGTGGGCCGGCGGGTCATCGACCATATCGAGAAGTTGCTGCCGGAGATGCCGACGGCCGATTTCGCCGCGCCCGCCTGGCGCGACCACGGTGAGATCATCGTGGTCGACTCCCTGGACGAGGCCTACGCGCTCGCCGACACCTATGCGAGCGAGCACGTCGAGGTGCTCACCCGCGAACCGCGCGTGGCGCTCGAGAAGATGACGAACTACGGCGGGCTGTTCCTCGGTGAGGGCACCTGTGTTTCCTACGGCGACAAGGTGATCGGGACCAATCACGTCCTGCCGACCCGTGGCTCCGCGCGCTATACCGGTGGTCTGTGGGTGGGGAAGTACCTCAAGACGGTCACCTACTCCGAGGTCGTCGACCGGACGTCGAGTGCGCAACTGGGCGAGGTGTGCGGGCGGGCCGCCCGGGTCGAATTGTTCGAGGGGCATGCGCGCTCCGGTGATGTACGGGCCGCGAAGTACGCCGGCGCGGCACTGCCGTGGGCGTCGGACGTATACGCCGGGGTGGACGCGTGAGCGACGCGGTGAGCGGGCCGGGGTGCACCGGTGATTCCGTCTCCGGACGCACTGCGCTGGTGACCGGCGGCGGTAGCGGCCTCGGCGCGGCTATCGCCGACGCGCTGGCCCGAGCCGGGGCGCGGGTGATCGCGGTCGGGCGGGACCGGGAGAAACTGGACCGGGTCGCGGCCCGCCGTCCCGGCGCGATCCGCGCCGCGGTATGCGATGTCGCCTCGCCCGAATCGGTTGCCGCTCTCGCCGCCGAACTGGCCGACGAGGAGGTATCGATCCTGGTCAACAATGCGGGTGTACCGGGACCGGTCGCTCCGCTGACCGAGATCGCCCCGGACGAATGGGACGATGTGTTCGCGGTCAACGTTCGCGGTGTCTACCTGTTGTGCCGGGCGTTCCTGCCGGCGATGGTGGCGGCGGGCCGAGGCGACGTCATCAACCTCGCCTCGGTTTCCGGGAAGCGTCCGCTCGCCCGCCGCACTCCGTACTGCGCCTCCAAGATGGCGGTGATCGGGCTGACCACCACCCTGGCGGCCGAGGTCGGGCCGCTGGGCGTGAATGTGAACTCGCTGTCGCCGGGACCGGTGGACAGCGCCCGGATGCACCGCAATTTCCGGCTCGAGGCCGAGCGCACCGGTACCAGCTACGAGGAAGCGGAACAGGCGTTCGTCTCCCGCGCCGCGCTCGGGCGGATGGTCACCGAGGACGAGGTGGCCCGCGCCGTGCTCGCGATGCTGGCCATGCCCGGGCTCTGCGCCGCCGATATCGACCTGTCGGCCGGAATGGTCGCGCGCTGATGCCGTCGGTGAAACGGCGCCTGGCCGCCGGGGAGCGGCTGCTCGGGGCCTTGGTCCGGATGCCGGCCGAGGAACTGGTCGAGATGGTGGGGGTGGCGGGTTTCGACTATGTCCTGATCGACTGCGAACACGGTCCCGCCGATCTGATCCCGCTGCGGCAGCATATCGCCGCCGCGCAGGTGTACGGGATGGAAGTACTGGTGCGAGTGGGCCAGAACGAGCCCGCCCTCATCCAGCGTGTACTCGATCACGGGGCAACCGGGGTGGTCGTCCCGCATGTGGACGACGCGGCGCAGGCGGCGGCCGCGGTGCACGCCGCGCGCTATCCACCGGTGGGCGACCGCGGGTTCGCGACCTATGGCCGGGCGGGTCGCTACGGGACCACCGCCGCGGCCGAGCATCTCGCGGCCGACGCCCGGGACACCCTCGTCATCGCCATGGTCGAATCCACCGCGGGCTGCCGCAATACCGCCGGGATCGTCGCGGTACCCGGAATCGACGGGGTCATGGTCGGCCCGGCCGATCTCGCGGTATCCATGGGCGCGACGGGCCCGGCCGACCCCGCCGTGCTGACCGAGGTGGAGAAAGTCCACGTGACGGTCGCCGGTCACGGGCGGGTCCGGCTGGAGATCGTCTCGACCGAAGAGCGGGCGGCCGCCGCCTTCGACGCCGGTGCGGGTCTGGTGGTGATCAATCTCAGCCATGTGCTGATGCAGACGTTCGGGCGGTTGCGCGCGGTCCGCTGACCGCTGGGCATGCCCGCGGTGCGGGGTGGCACCCGGGGGTGGGTACCTGCGTGTCTGCGTTCGCGGTCGCCGTGCCGCGCCGCGAACGACTGCTCGAACCGAGTCGCCCGATAGGTGACGGAGACGCCACTGCGGGATCACGTTTATGCAGCTCAGGATAGATTTCGGTACAGGCCGGAGGGCGGCGCCGATAGGATCGGCGCCATGATCGACTCCCTGCGCGTCCTCCCTCGACGTCTCGGTGTGACCGGCGCGATCGTGGCCGCGGCGGCGATCGGGACGGTGCCGGTCGCCGCACCCGGTGCCGCGGCGCCCGCGCAGGCCTTTCCCATGCCGCCGCTCACGGAGGTGGCGGCGGCGGGCACCGAGGGCCTCGATCCGCTGCTGGCCCTGGCCTACACCATGGCCGAGCAGGAGGCCCACGCGCAGGGGGTGCCGATGTCGATCAATTCCGGCTACCGCTCGCCCGAGGAGCAGCGGGTCATGTGGGAGGACGGGCTGCGCACCTACGGAACGCCGGAGGAGACCCGGCGCTGGGTGCTACCCCCGGAGGAATCGACCCACGTCACCGGTAAGGCCGTCGATATCGCTCCGCGTGAGGGAGCGGCCTGGCTGGAGACGAACGGCAACCGCTGGGGTCTGTGCCGGACCTTCGACAACGAGTGGTGGCATTTCGAGCTGGTGGCCCTGCCCGGCGCCGCGTGCCCGCCCCGGATTCCCGACGCCGCCCATCGCTGAGACGCGGGCGGTGCCGGGGGCGCTCAGACTCCGGACAGTGAGCGCAGCTCTTCGAGGTATTCCCGGGTGCGCGGGTCGCCGGGGAAATGGGTCACCAGTTCCTGCGCCACCTCGCTGCCGATGCACAGCAGCGAGGGCAGCGACCGCCGTTTGGCGCCGAAGGCCCGCAAGCCCTCGGCCACGGCCTGTTCCACATCGCGGGCGCGAGCGGCCACCATGGCCAGGGTGAGATGAGCCTCGGCGACCCGCATCGGGTTGCGGACGGTGCCGTCGAGGGTGGTGGAATCGGCCAGTACCGCCCGGGCGAAATGCTCGGCCTGCGCGTCGTCGCCGACCACCCGGCAGCAATCCATGGCGTAGAAATCGAACTTCTGCGGGTCCACCACGAAATGGTTCTCCAGGTCCTCGGGGTGGCCGAGGCGTTCCATCAGCAGCCGCCCCTCGGTGAGCGCGGTCTCGACGGCATCGCGATCACCCAGCCGGGCCCACGCTTTCGCGCGCTGTGCGGCCAGCTGCACCCCGACCCCGCTGGCGGCGCATTCCGGCGGTACCGCCTCGGCCGCCTGGATCACCCCGCGATGGTTGCCCTGGGTGAGCGCGAACCAGGCCGCCAACTCCGAACTCCAGCCGATGATCTCGGCATGTCCGGCCTCCTGGCCCAGCGACCGGGCGGCCCGCCGGGTGGCCTCGGCGCCGCTGCGCCGGCCCAGGTCGTAGTCCAGGCAGCCCAGCAGCAGGGCGACCCAGCCCGCCAGTTCCAGCACCTCCTTGTGCTGGGCCAGGGTGAGCCGGCTGTCGAGCAGGGCGGCGATCCGGCGCAGCCAGCCGGAGGCCTCGTGATGGAGCGCGTGCGCGTCGGTGGAGGAGTAGTCGCAGCACAGCCGTTGAGCGGTGATCCGGACGGCGTCGAGGGTGGCGGCCGAAACATCGGACATCCGTAGCCGTCCCATGAACTCGAGCGTGTCCATCCCGGTGGCGGTGAGCAATTCGTCGTCACGGCTGGGACGGGCCTTGGGGAAGAACGCGGCGGCGACGGAGTCGAAGGCGGAGGCGATGAGCGGCGCGTAGAACTCGTCGGGACGGGATTCGCCCGATTCCCAACGGCGCCAATTCCGTAGCAGGGTGCTGTCGGTCGGCAGGTTGTGGGACGATTTGGCGCGTAGCGCGCGTACGGCATCCGCTTGTGACCACCCACGCGCATCGCGTTCCGAGCGCATCCGGACGGCCCACAGCGGACGATCTTCAGCAGCAGTCACGCCGCCAGTATTGCACCAGCAAACTCCCGGTGGACCGTATAGGGCATCCAGATGTCCCCCGCATGACCTCTTTTGCCCTTGTCGGCATTCGGTCATCCTCGAATCGAACCGGCTGCTTGCCGGTTCAAGCAACACCCCCGCGAATGCGGGGAGGAGATCCCGGAGCAGGAAATGGTTCCCCGCCCCCGTGTGGGGAAGGATTCAGGAGGTTCGGGTGGAAGCGTTGGTATACGGGTATTTACGCGACGATCTGGCCGCGGGCGACGGTGACGATATGGAGGCCGCGCTACGCGACCTGGCCGATGCCCAAGGACTGTGTTTCGCCGCGACCTTCCATGAATCACATGCGGGCGACGGCACAGCGTTCGCAGAACTGACCCGGGAACTCCTGCGAGCGGATGCCCACCATGTGGTGGTTCCCTCGCTCGATCACCTCACCGGCCAGACGATTCCTCGCGAGTTGCTCATCGCGAAACTGGCCAGTGACGCCGCCGCCCGTATCTGGTCGGTGGCCGGCTGAACCGAGGACCCGGCGGCTCGGCGTTCCCCCTCAGCGACCGAAGCCGCCGGGTCCTCGTCTGCGCAGATACTTCTCGAACTCGGCCGCGATGGCATCCCCGTCGATCTTGGCCATGGCCTCGTTCACATCGATCGCGGCGTCGCCGCGCTCTTCGAGCGACCGCACGTACTCGGCGATCTCCTCGTCGGCGACGGTCATCTCGTTCACCGTCGATTCCCATTCCTCGGCCTGCTGCGGCAGTTCGCGCATCGGCACCTCGATATCGAGAACCTCCTCGACCCGGTGCAGCAGCGCGATGGTCGCCTTCGGGTTGGGCGGCTGCGAGACGTAGTGCGGGACCGCCGCCCAGAACGACACCGCCGGGATACCGGCCTTCACGCATTCGTCCTGCAGTACCCCGGTGATCCCGGTGGGGCCCTCGTAACGGGTCTGCTCGAGGTCGAACCGTTCGGCGGCCTCTTTGCTGTAGGCCGAACCGGTCACCGGCACCGGGCGGGTGTGCGGGGTATCGGCCAGCAACGCCCCCAGGATGACCACCGTCTGCACACCGAGCTGATCGATGAACTCCAGCAGATCCGCGCAGAATCGCCGCCACCGCATATTCGGTTCGATACCGCGCAGCAGCACCACATCGCGATCGCTGCCGGGCGGGGAGCACACCGACAGCGTGGTCGCCGGCCAGACGATCTCCCGGGTGACACCCTCCACCTGCCGCACCATCGGGCGGTTGACCTGGTAGTCGTAGTAGTCCTCGGAATCGAGCTCGGCCAGCGGCCGCGCATCCCAGATCAACTCCAGATGCTCCACCGCACCGCTGGCGGCGTCACCGGCGTCGTTCCAGCCCTCGAAGGCGGCAACGAGCACCGGGTCGCGCAGTGCGGGCATTTCCCGATCCACCGGAGATTCACTCGAGCTCACCCCTGCCAGCCTACGGGGCGGGTGGCAACCGGCGCGCAGTATCGGTACCGTCGCGCCTGTCGCAAGGGCCCCGGTGAGGTGGGCAGTCGCTGTGGCCGCCCGCACAGGGGGTCCGGCGGGGCGACGGCGTCGTGGGGCCGCCCACTACTCTGGAATCCATGTCTGCCTCCCGCTCCGCCGAGTTCGACACCACGCTGCTCGATACCCTGAGCCGGCGTGTCGTGATCGGCGACGGCGCCATGGGCACCATGTTGCAGGCCGTGGATCTCACGCTCGACGATTTCCGTGGCCTGGAGGGGTGCAACGAGATCCTCAACGACACCCGTCCCGAGGTGTTGCGGCATATCCACCGGGCCTATTTCGAGGCCGGTGCCGACGCCGTGGAAACCAACACCTTCGGCTGCAACCTGCCCAATCTCGCCGATTACGATATCGCCGACCGCATCCGTGACCTCTCGGAGAAGGGCACCCGGCTGGCCCGGGAGGTCGCCGACGAGATGGGCCCGGGTGCCGACGGCGTGCCGCGCTACGTCCTGGGTTCGATGGGGCCGGGTACCAAACTCCCCACCCTCGGCCACGCGCCCTACGTCAGCCTGCGCGATGCCTATACCGAGGCCGCGCTGGGCATGCTCGACGGCGGCGCCGATGCCGTGCTCATCGAGACCTGCCAGGACCTGCTGCAGGTGAAGGCCGCGATCAACGGCACCCGGACGGCGATGGAGCGCGCCGGGCGGCGGATTCCGATCATCACCCACGTCACCGTGGAGACCACCGGCACCATGCTGGTGGGCAGTGAGATCGGCGCGGCCCTGACCGCGCTCGAACCGCTGGGTATCGACCTGATCGGCCTCAACTGCGCCACCGGCCCGGACGAGATGAGCGAACACCTGCGCTACCTCTCCCAGCACGCCCGGATCCCGGTGTCGGTGATGCCGAACGCGGGCCTGCCGGTGCTGGGCGCCAACGGGGCGGAATATCCGCTCACCCCCGAAGAGCTGGCCGCCGCGTTGCGCGGGTTCGTCGCGGACTACGGCCTGGCCCTGGTCGGCGGCTGCTGCGGCACCACCCCGGAACATATCCGCCAGGTCGCCGAGGCCGTGCGCGAGGTGGAGACCGGCCTCGCACCGGTCGGGCAGCGCCGTACGCCCGAACCCGAGCCGAGCGTATCCAGTATGTATACGGCGGTGCCGTTCCGGCAGGACGCCAGCGTGCTGATGATCGGCGAACGCACCAACGCCAACGGATCGAAGGCGTTCCGCGAGGCGATGCTCGCCCAGGACTGGTCGAAATGCCTCGATATCGCCAAGGACCAGACCCGCGACGGCGCCCATGTGCTCGATCTGTGCGTCGACTACGTGGGCCGCGACGGCACCGCCGATATGTCGGAACTGGCGTCGCGCCTGGCCACCGCCTCCACCCTGCCCATCATGCTCGACTCCACCGAGACGCCGGTACTGCGTGCCGGGCTGGAACACCTCGGCGGGCGCTGCGCGGTGAACTCGGTGAACTACGAGGACGGCGACGGCCCCGATTCACGCTTCCAGCAGACCATGGGCCTGGTCGCCGAACACGGCGCCGCGGTGGTCGCGCTCACCATCGACGAGGAGGGGCAGGCCCGGACCGCCGAGCACAAGGTCGCCATCGCCGAACGGCTGATCGCCGATATCACCGGCAACTGGGGTCTGGATGTCGGCAGCATCATCATCGACACCCTCACCTTCACCCTCGGCACCGGGCAGGAGGAGTCGCGCCGCGACGGCCTGGAGACCATCGAGGCCATCCGGGAACTCAAACGCCGGCATCCCGGGGTGCAGACCACACTGGGCCTGTCCAATATCTCCTTCGGCCTCAATCCGGCCGCCCGCCAGGTGCTGAACTCGGTCTTCATGCACGAATGCGTGCAGGCCGGGCTGGACAGTGCCATCGTGCACGCCTCGAAGATCCTGCCCATCAGCCGTATTCCGGACGAACAGCGCGAGACCGCGCTGGACCTGGTCTATGACCGCCGCCGCGAGGGCTACGACCCGCTGCAGAAACTGATGCAGCTGTTCGAGGGCGTGTCGGCCGCCGATTCCCGCGCCTCCCGCGCCGACGAACTGGCGGCGCTGCCGCTGTTCGAGCGGCTGGAGCGGCGCATCGTCGACGGCGAGCGCAACGGGATGGATACCGATCTGGACGAAGCCATGGGGCAGGTGCCGCCGCTGCGGATCATCAACGAGACCCTGCTGTCGGGGATGAAGACCGTGGGTGAGCTGTTCGGCTCCGGTCAGATGCAGCTGCCGTTCGTGCTGCAGTCGGCCGAGGTGATGAAAGCCGCCGTCGCCCATCTGGAACCGCATATGGAGGCCACCGACGACAGCGGTAAAGGTCGCGTCGTGCTGGCCACGGTCAAGGGCGACGTGCACGACATCGGCAAGAACCTGGTGGACATCATCCTGTCCAACAACGGCTACGAGGTCGTGAACCTCGGTATCAAACAGCCCATCGCGACCATCCTCGACGCCGCGCTGGACAAGAAGGCCGATGTGATCGGGATGTCCGGGCTGCTGGTGAAGTCCACCGTGGTGATGAAGGAGAACCTGGAGGAGCTGAACACCCGCGGGATGGCCGATCAGTTCCCGGTACTGCTGGGTGGCGCCGCGCTCACCCGCTCCTACGTGGAGAACGATCTCACCGAGGTCTACGAGGGTGATGTGCACTACGCACGCGACGCGTTCGAGGGCCTGCGCCTGATGGACGAGATCATGGCCCGCAAACGCGGCGAGGGCCCCGATCCCGACAGCCCGGAGGCGGTCGCGGCCCGGCAGAAGGCCGCCGAACGCAAGGCCCGCCACGAACGCTCGCAGCGCATCGCCGAACAGCGGCGCGCCGCCGAGACCCCGGTGGTGGTACCGGAGCGGTCGGACGTGGCCGCCGACGTGCCGGTTCCGGTGCCGCCGTTCTGGGGCACCCGGGTGATCAAGGGCCTGCCGGTGCACGAATACTCCGGCCTGCTCGATGAGCGGGCACTGTTCCTGGGGCAGTGGGGGCTGCGCGGACAACGCGGCGGCGAGGGACCCTCCTACGAGGAACTGGTGGAATCCGACGGCCGGCCCCGGTTGCGGGCCTGGCTGGACCGGCTGAGCACCGAAGGCGTCCTGCAGCACGCGGCGGTGGTGTACGGCTACTTCCCGGCGGTCTCCGAGGGCGACGACGTGCTGGTGCTCACCGAACCGGAACCCGATGCGCCGGTACGGTATCGCTTCACCTTCCCGCGGCAGCAGCGCGATCGTTTCCTGTGCGTCGCGGACTTCCTGCGGTCACACGAGCGCGCCCGGGAAACCGGGCAGGTGGATGTACTGCCGTTCCAGCTGGTGACCATGGGACAGCCGATCGCCGATTTCGCGAACGAGTTGTTCGCCGCGGACAACTACCGCGACTATCTGGAGGTACACGGGATCGGGGTGCAGCTCACCGAGGCGCTCGCCGAGTACTGGCACCGCCGGATCCGGGAGGAACTCACCCTCGACGGGCACGCCATCGCCGAATCCGATCCGGCGGAGGTCGCCGAGTACTTCAAACTCGGGTATCGCGGGGCGCGCTACTCGTTCGGTTACGGCGCCTGCCCGGACCTGGAGGACCGCGCGAAACTGGTGGACCTGCTCGACGCCGGACGGCTCGGGGTGACCCTGTCCGAGGAACTGCAGCTGCACCCCGAGCAGTCGACCGACGCGTTCGTGCTGTTGCATCCGGAGGCGAAATACTTCAGTGTCTGAGCCGGGCTAAACCCGGGGCCGGTGTGATTGTGATCACCAGTTGATCGCGCCGGTCACCGGGTACTGCCCTTCAGATGCGATATACGCAGGTGGTAGGGGTTCCGCGGGTTCGGCAATCGCGCACTGCCCGCACGGGTTCCGGGTACCGCAGCGTAGGATTTCCGGGAATTTCCGCCGAGGTTCCCACCGAACCAGAAATCCGGACGACGCGGTCCGGAGACCGGTGGCGCCGGACCGGAGCGGAGCCGTAGGCAGCCGCCTGTGAACGCGCGGAGTGCTGGACGACTCGGCGGCGAGCAGAAGGGCCACGACAACACATGACCAAGGATCGGCTGATCGCTGGACGGTACCGGCTCACGGATCCCATCGGCACCGGTGCGATGGGTGTCGTGTGGCGCGCGCTCGATATCCGGTTGCAGCGCACCGTCGCGGTCAAACAGGTGCTGCTCGGCCCGAATCTGACCGAGCAGCAGACCGCCGAGGCCCGGAAGCGCGCGCTGCGTGAGGGCCGCATCGCCGCCCGTCTGCACCACCCCAACGCCATCTCCGTCTTCGATGTCGCGGACGAGGACGGACAACCCTGGCTCGTCATGGAATACATGAACGCGCCCAGCCTGGCCAGCCGTCTGAACCTCGACGGCACCATGGGCCCGCTCGAGGTGGCGCGGATCGGCGCCCAGGCGGCCGCGGCGCTGGCCGCGGCCCATGACGCCGGAATCGTGCACCGGGACGTGAAACCGGCGAACCTGCTGGTCGGCGACGACGGTACGGTGAAGATCACCGATTTCGGAATCTCGCGCGCCACCGGGGATGTGACCGTCACCGCCACCGGTTTCCTCGCCGGCACCCCCGCCTATCTGGCCCCCGAGGTCGCGCGCGGGGAAGAACCGAAATCGGCTTCCGACGTCTTCGCGCTGGGTTCGACCCTCTATCACGCCCATACCGGCCGTCCGCCGTTCGGCGACGGCGACAACCCGCTGGCGGTACTGCACGCGGTCGCCGGCGGCCGGGTGGAGCCGCCCGCCGACGCGGGCGCACTGGGCCCGGTGCTGATGCGGCTGCTGGAGACCGAGCCCGAGACCCGGCCGACGATGGACGAGGCCCGCGTCATGCTCGAGGACGTGGCCGCGGGGCGCGCACCGCAACCCGCCGCCGCGCCGGCTCCGGCGCCGTCGTCGGCCACCAAGGTCCTGCCGACGGGCTACGCGGCCGCCGCACCGGACACCGGCCGGCCCGCCGATGCCGCCGGTTCGCCCGCCCGGGCCGCCGCTCCGGCGCCGGCCGCCCCCGCGTTCCGCACCCCGTCCGCCGCGCCCGTTCCGGGCGGTGGCGTCCCGCCTGCCACCCCGGTCCCGCCGCGGGTACCACCGCCGGCCGGGTCCCGCGGTTCGGGCAACCGGACGAAGCTCGCGATCCTGGCGGGTGCGGCCGCCCTGATCCTGGTAGTGGTGGTCGGTCTGGTGCTGGCCAATGGGGGTGGGGAACCGAACGGGCCGGCGGCCGGCGATCCGGAGACCAGCCAGGCCCTCGCGCCGGCGGTCACCGGCACCACGGAACGCGACGCCGGAACCACCCGTCCGCAACCCACGACAACGACGACCACGACCACCGAATCCGGCCCGCCCACCCCGGCCCGGATGGAGCAGTCCGTCCGCGGATACTACGGTCTGCTGCCCGGAAACCCGTCGGCGGCGTGGGCCCAGCTCACCCCGGGCTATCAGGCCTCCACGGGCGGCTTCTCCGATTACTCGGCCTTCTGGTCGACCATCGGCGGGGTGAGTATCGGTTCGGTCCGGCCTTCGAGCAACGACAGTGTCGTCGCTACGGTCACCTACACCATGCGGGACGGGTCGACGCAGTCGGAGAACCGCTCCTTCCAGATGGTTCCCGGCAACGGGCAGTTGCTGATCAACGCCTCTCAGGTGGTGTGAGCGGATGCGCCGGCTCGCCGGAGTTCTCTGGGATATGGACGGCACCCTGCTCGATTCGGAGAAGCTGTGGGATATCGGCGTTCACGAACTGGCCCGGGAACTGGGCCGGGAGATGACGCAGGAGATCCGGCACGCGCTCATCGGAGCCTCCGGGGCGAACGCGCTGCGGATCATGTTCACCGAACTCGGCGTCGATCCGGAGCCCGCGGCCGTGCGGGCGGCGGGGGAGTTCCTGGAACGGCGGGTCACCGAGCTCATGACCGGGCCGATCCCGTGGCGGCCGGGTGCGGCGGCGGCACTGGATATGGTGCGTGCGACCGGGCTGCCCTGCGCGCTGGTGACCAATACCAAACGGTCGCTCACCGAACTGGCGCTCGACACCCTGGGCCGGCACCGGTTCGACGTCTCGGTCTGCGGTGACGAGGTACCGCACGGGAAACCCGATCCCGGCGTCTATCTGCGGGCGGCACGACTGCTCGGTGTGGACCCCGGCGACTGCGTGGCCGTCGAGGATTCCGCGACCGGGGTCGCGGCCGCCGCGGCGGCCGGCTGCGGGGTGCTGGTGGTGCCGTGTGAGATTCCGGTGCCCGAGCATCCGGCCCGGGTGCACCGGGACGGTCTGGACGGGCTGACCCGGGCCGAACTCGACGCCGTGCTGGCGGCGGCCGGACGTGCGGCCGGGGACGGCGCGGTGGCCGTGGAGCGCGCACACGGGTGATTCCCGGGGCGCCGGCACTGGGGACGGCGCAGGGGTAACGCCGAAACATCCGATCATGGGGTGTATTTCGGGTCGGGGTCGGTGGAGATCGACAATCCGGACGCCCGAATGCTGTTGCGAATCAATAAAACCGATCGGTCCGTGACCGGATTCACCAGTGGAGTACCGCATTCTCCGGGCGTGTCGCAGACAGCTCCGATAACAATGTCGTCATGGCCGCCACGGTGACCTTGGACGAGATCGTCGATACCTCCCGCTACCCGATCGCCGACCCCGGCGCGCCCGCGCGCCGCGACGCGGTCGCGGCGGCCCGCGCGGATCTGGCCGAGGACGGCTGCACCGTCCTGCGCGAATTCATCCGGCCGGAGCTACATGCCCTGCTCGGGGCCCAGGGCGAGGCGATGGCACCGCACGCCTACTACCGCACCGAACGGGTCAACGCCTACAACATCCCGCTGGACACCGAACTGCCCGCGGATCATCCGGGCCGGATCATCTTCGAACGGGGTAACGCCTTCGTGCCCCGCGACCGGATACCGGCCGACGCGCTGATCCACCGGCTCTATACCGATGCCGCGTTCCAGCGTTTCCTCTCCGACTGCTTCGGACACGAGCAGCTACACGAATTCGCCGACCCGCTGGCCGGTCTCGTGCTCAATGTGGTCGCTCCCGGAAACTCCCATCCCTGGCATTTCGATACCAACGAATTCACCGTCAGCATGCTGACGGCGAGCCCGGAATCCGGCGGCGTCTTCGAGTACTGCCCGGGGATCCGCTCACCGCATACCGAGAATCTCGCGGACGTGCACGCGGTCCTCACCGGGACCGGCGACCGTCTCGTACGGCGGCTGGAACTGCGCCCCGGCGATCTGCAGTTGTTCCAGGGCCGGTTCTCACTGCACCGGGTATCGCCCGTGCGCGGCGAGACCCCCCGGCATACGGCGATCTTCGCCTACAGCGACCGGCCCGGTGTCATCGGCACCGTGGAACGCACCCGCCAGCTCTTCGGGCGGGTGCTCCCGGAACACCTCGCGGCGGCCGACGCCGTCCGGGGTGACCGGCTACTCGATTGACCGGAGATCCGATCGAGTAGGTACAGCGCGACCGAGAGGAACACAGCGTGCCCGTGCCGTTGCACACCACCGGGAAAGCATCCTTCGACGATATCTACACGAGACCGGACCCCCGCGACTACTACGCGCGGATGTCGGAGCTGGACTACCGCATCCCCGAGCTCGCGAAACCGCATCTGCGCGCGCAGATCACCGAATACCGGCGCACCACCGGAACGGCACCGGCGGTGCTCGATATCGGCTGCTCCTACGGCGTGAACGCGGCACTGCTGCGGCTGGACACCACCCTGGCCGACCTCACCGGGTCCTATGCCGGGTCGGCGGCCACCACCCAGGATCTGATCGACCGTGACCGCGCGCGCCTGGCCGGCGCGGACGCGCTGCCCGGAGTGCGTTTCCTCGGTATGGACGCCTCGGCGCCGGCGCTGGAATACGCGCGGGCCGCGGGACTTCTCGACGGGGTCGTGCACGCCGACCTCGAGGCCACCGATCCCAGCGACGAACAACGCGAGATCCTGGCCTCGGCCGACCTGGTGATCTCCACCGGCTGTATCGGCTATGTGACCGAGAAGACGATCGCCCGGATCGCCACCGCGCACCCCGAGCGCCGGCCGTGGATGGCCCACTTCGTACTGCGCATGTATGGTTTCGCGACAATCGAGGCGGAACTCGAGGCCCTCGGCTACCGCACCGAACGGCTGCCCGGCGAGTTCGCCCAGCGCCGATTCGCGTCGGACGCCGAACGCGAGCAGGTGCTCGATACGCTGGCCACCCAGGGCATCGCGACCACCGGCCTCGAGGACGAGGGCCGGCTGTATGCGAATCTCTATGTTTCCCGGCCGCTTTCGGCACCCCGTCCCACCGTGTGACCGCGCCGGGCCCTGACCGACCACCGAGTGAGAACGACCGAACCGGAGAGACCGACTTGACCGAACCCACCTTCGCCGCCGAAGACACCCTGCCCAGGGTGCCACTGCCGACCCTGGAGGACAGCGGTGCGCGTTTCCTCGAATGGTGCGCACCACTGCTGACCGCCGCGGAAATGGCCACGACCGAAGCGGCCGTCGCCGACCTGCTGCGGCCCGGCGGCGCCGGGCAGGTGCTGAACCAGGCCCTGCGCGAATACGACGAGACCCCCGGGGTGGGCAGCTGGCTGGACCAGTTCTGGCCCTCGCGGTACCTCGGCCGGCGGGACCGGATCGCGCTGAACGCCAACTTCTTCTTCCTGTTCCGGGACGACACCGCGCTCGCGGCATCCACCGCGGCCGACCAGGCGGAGCGTGGCGCGGCCCTCATCGCGGCGGCCGTCGACTACAAGGTGGCACTCGATCAGGAGCTCGTCCCGCCGGTCACCCAGCGGGGACAGCAACTGTCCATGTGGCAGAACAAATACCTGTTCTCCGAAACCCGCATCCCGGGAATCGACCAGGACACCGTGCGGGTGCCCTACACCGACGACTGGCCGGGTCCGTCGACCGCCCGCCACATCCTGGTCCTGCATCGCGGCAATATCTTCCGGATGGACGTACTCGGCCCGGACGGCACCCCCTATGCCTTCGAGGATCTGCGGGGCGGCCTGTGCGCGATCCTCAAATCGGCGACCGAACCGGCTCCCGCCGGGACCGGCGTGGGACATCTGACCACGGCCGCCCGCGCCGACTGGGCCCGTGCCCGCGCCGAACTGCTGGCCGATCCGGAGAACGCGGCCACCCTCGATACCGTCGAAACCGCGCTGTTCTGCGTCTGCCTCGAGGATTTCACCCCGCGCGACGAACAGCACGCCTCCGATACCCTGCTGCACGGCGACAGTGCCAACCGGTGGTTCGACAAATCGGTATCGTTCATCGTCTTCGCCGACGGTCAGGCCGGTATCAACGTCGAACACTGCGGGCTGGACGGCACCACCATCCTGTCCTTCGTCGACACCCTGCTGGAAACCCCGGTCGCCGACCACGCCCGGCGCTCGGGTGCCCGCGGGCAGGGCCTGCCACCGACCGAACAGCTCGAGTTCCGGCTCGATGCCGGGCAGCGGGCCGCGGTCGTGGCGGCGGGCGAGGCATTCGCGCGGTACGCCGCGGACAACGCCACGCTCACCGTGTCGTTCGAGGATTTCGGCACCACGCGCGCCAAACAGCTCGGCATCTCACCGGACGCCTTCGCCCAGCTGAGCTACCAGCTCGCGCACCGGCGCAGCAAAGGCCTCACCGGCGCCACCTACGAATCCATCGCCACCCGGCAATACCGCAACGGCCGCACCGAGGCCATGCGCGTGGTGACCCCGGAGATGGTCACGTTCGCCGACACCATGTGCGACCCGGCCGCCGGCGACGCGGCCAAACTGGCGGCGGCCCGTGCGGCCGCCGGCGCGCATGTGGCGCGGGCCAAACAGTGCCAGACGGGCCAGGCGCCCGAACAGCACCTGTGGGAACTCGAATGGATCCAGCGGCGGCGCGGCGCCGAACTGGGCGTCACCGATCCCATCCCGCTGTACTCCAGCCCGGGCTGGACGATCATGCGTGACGACTATCTGAGCACCAGCTCGGCGCCGTCGGTGAACATCCGGTACTTCGGGTTCGGCTCCACCAGCCCGAAGTGCATCGGCGTCGCCTACGTGCTGCTGCCCGACCGGTGGAACCTCTATCTGGCCACCCCGACGGCCGTGGCCGACGAGATGCACGCCTTCGCCGGCCACCTGCGCACCGCGGTCGCCGAACTGGAGGCGCTGCTCTCCGAGGCCTGACCCCTTCCCGCGTTCGCCGCCCGGGTGGGCACCATGACAGGTGGTACCCACCCGGCGGAGTCGTGCCGGAATGATCGGGTCCGACAAGGCCCCGCCCCCGACGCCCCGACCCGCGACGCCGGAGGCGGCGCCATGAACACGGTCTGAAACAATGACCGTCCGTGAAGACTTTCGAGGCCCTGTTCGCCGAGCTCCAGGATCGCGCTGCCACCCGACCCGAAGGGTCGGGCACCGTCGCCGCACTGGACGCGGGCGTCCATACCCAGGGCAAGAAGGTGCTGGAGGAGGCCGGTGAGGTGTGGCTGGCCGCCGAACACGAAGGCGACGACGCGCTCGCCGAGGAGATCTCCCAGCTGCTGTACTGGGTGCAGGTGCTGATGGTGGGCCGCGGGCTGCGGCTGGAGGACGTCTACCGACATCTGTAGACGCCCCGACCGTTTCCCGACTCCGAAAGGACCAACCATGCTGCGCGTCGCAGTTCCCAACAAGGGCGCACTCTCCGAATCCGCGACCGCCATCCTCACCGAGGCCGGCTATCGCAAACGCACCGACTCCCGCGATCTGACCGTGCTGGACCCGGCCAACCAGGTGGAATTCTTCTTTCTGCGGCCCAAGGACATCGCCATCTACGTCGGCTCCGGCGAACTCGACCTCGGAATCACCGGCCGCGACCTCGCCCTGGACTCCGGGGCCCCCGTCCAGGAACGGCTCTCGCTCGGATTCGGCGGCTCCACCTTCCGCTACGCCGCACCACAGGGCCAGGACTGGAAGGTGGAAGATCTGCAGGACAAGCGGATCGCGACCTCCTACCCGAACCTGGTACTCGCCGACCTGTCCCGGCGCGGTATCCAGGCCGAGGTCATCCGCCTCGACGGAGCCGTGGAGATCTCCATCCAGCTCGGCGTGGCCGACGCCATCGCCGATGTGGTCGGCTCCGGCCGGACCCTGCGCCAGCACAACCTCGTCGCGTTCGGGGAGTCGCTCTGCGATTCCGAGGCGGTGCTGATCGAACAATCCGACTCCGACCAGCGCGACCGCTCCCGTAACCAGCTGATAGCCAGGGTCAAGGGCGTGGTGTTCGCTCAGCAGTACCTGATGCTGGACTACGACTGCCCCAAGAGCCTGCTGGACGCCGCGGCGAAGCTCACGCCCGGACTCGAGTCACCGACCGTGGCGCCGCTGGCCGACCCGGACTGGGTCGCGGTCCGGGCGCTGGTGCCCCGGCGCAAGGGCAACGAGCTGATGGACCGGCTGGCCGATCTCGGCGCCCGCGCCATCCTCGCCACCGACATCAGATCCTGCAGGGCTTTTTGATTTGGCGCCGACTTCGTCGGCGCGGGGTTTCGGCCCCCTTGTGCGTCGCCTTTCAGCCCTCGAGACTCGCGGCTGCGCCGCCTCGCTTCGAGGGCTGAAAGG